>CAINWY010000035.1 GCA_903854645.1 uncultured bacterium
AAATGGGTTCGGGTGCATATGTTACTGCTGGAGGAGTATGGACAAACTCTTCTGATAAAAACATGAAAGAGAATTTCACCCATATTGACCCTCAAACAATTCTAAGTAAAATTCAAATACTTCCAGTCACACAATGGAATTATAAGAATGAACCAGTAGGTACTACACACATCGGCCCGGTTGCTCAAGATTTCTATGCGGCATTCAACGTTGGTGGAGCAAATGGAGAAACTTCCATTTCCACTATCGATCCATCGGGGGTAGCGCTCATTGGTATCCAAGCACTCAACTTAAATCTTGGTGCAATCTCTGGAACAATTATTGCGACAGCAGGCTCTACACAAGAATCATTTATGAATTCATTCTTTAATAATGTTTATGCAAAAGTTACCACTTGGCTTGCGAGTGCAAGTAATGGCATAGGGGATGTTTTTGCGGGGACATTCAAAGCAAAGGATAAACTTTGTATCAATAATACTTGTGTCACGGAGTCACAGCTTCAAACTCTTCTCGCCAATGCAAATATGAATGGTGGAAGTGGAAGTGGAACTTCTGGTGGTTCTTCTAGTGGGGGAGCTACAGTAGTAGAGAAAACGGCAGGAGAGTTATTGATAGACGCAAATGCAAAATTGACAGCAGTAGTGATAGAGAATTATACGATGGAAAGTGCTGCATCTTTTGCGGCAGCAAAAGAGGAAGCTCTCGCACTTCCAGAATCTACGGATATAGAAAAAGGAGCAAAAACTACTGCCATAAATGACGCACTATCTTTGCTCAAATTAATCATTGTAGAGTCTACTCCCCAAGCAGACCCTATATGTGCAGATACACAAACATTGGTAGATCATATTTGTGTAGACCCTACTCCACCTGCAGATCCTACTTGTACAGACACACAAACATTAGTAGACCATATTTGTGTTGACCCTACTCCACCAGCTGACCCAACCTGTACAGACCCACAAATTCTAGAAAATCATGTTTGTGTAAATCCAATATAAAATTAATTTGTGTTATACTATAACAATATGAACAAAGAAAATATTTTTCAAATAGAGCGTCCATGGGGGAATTTTAGACAATTTACTCACAATGAGATTTCTACGGTGAAGATTATAACAATATCTCCAAATGAAATCTTAAGTTTGCAAAGTCACGAGAAAAGAGAAGAATTCTGGCATATCATTTCTGGTAGTGGATCGGTACAAATAGATGGTGATAAAGTAGATGCTAAACCAGGTGATGAATACGTAATAAAAGTAGCAGAGAAGCATCGTATGTCTGCAAATGGAGAGGGTATGAAAGTACTCGAGATAGCAACAGGAGACTTTGACGAGCTGGACATAGTTCATTATGAGGATAAGTATGGTAGAATATAATTAATTATTAACTAGTCAGTTGGTAATTTGTTTTCAGTTATTAACAATGGAAAAAAAGAAAATTAAAAAATTAATTAAGAAACCGACCAAAAAAGTTGCAAAGACCCCTTCTATAAAGTCGAGTAAGGTAAAAGCAAAGGTTATTAAAGTTGTAAAAAAAGCTGTTAAGAAAATTATAACGAAAAAAGTTGCAAAAAAATCCATAAAGAAAATTTTAATTAAAAAAATTACACCAAGGAAAGTTAAAAAAACAAAAAAGAAACTAAAAAAAGTCCTAGAAAAAAGTCATAAAGGAATTCACATAGAGTATGAATTAAAGCTCAAGAAATCTATTCAAAATCCAATACTAAAGCCCGGCTTTTATTCTTGGGAATCTGAAGCGGTTTTCAATCCCGCAGCTATATACTCAGGTGGCCTTGTTCATCTTTTCTATAGAGCATTAGGTGAGGATGGTATATCTCGTATTGGTTATGCATCGAGTAAAGATGGGATTAATTTTGGAAATAGATTAACTTATCCAGTTTACATAGCTCAAAACATAGAAGATGCCCAAAAACATTGGCCTTTTACAAGTCCTGCAAGATTAGTTTTTGATCCAAGTCTTTATCCTTCAGGAGGAGGGTGGGGTGGGTGTGAGGATCCCCGCACTGTTATAATTGATGATACTTTGTATATGACCTTCAATATTTTTAATGGATGGAATTCCATTCGAGTAGCTGTGGTGTGTATTAAAGAAGCTGACTTATTGAAAAAGAAATGGAAGTGGCATGATTTTTCATATTTATCTCGACCAGGGGACAGACAAAAAAATTGGGTTCTATTCCCAGAAAAGATAAATGGCAAGTTTGCCATCTTTTGTAATCTAGATAAGGGGGATCCCGACAGAGTATTTATTTCATATGTGAATAATCTAGACACCAGAGAAACACCAAGTATGGATGAAGCTCTTGATCCACAGCGCTTACCTGACCACGAAGTAGCATGGCACTATAGGACTCGTAGTGCGGCCATGCCTCCAATAAAGACAAAGGAAGGCTGGCTTCTTTTGTATCATGCAATGGACAAGAATGATTCAAATAAATATAAAGTTGGAGCTCTTTTGCTCGATCTAAATGATCCTGAGAAAGTTTTACACAGAGCACAGAGACCAATACTCGAGCCAAGTGAGTGGTATGAAAATGATTACAAGCCTGGAATAGTATATGCAAATGGTGCGGTAGTAAAAGGAGGGGATCTTTATGTATATTATGGTGGAGGGGACAAGCATATAGCCGTCGCTCAAATCAATCTCGATGTTTTGCTTGAAAATTTAAAGAATAACAAAGAAATCAAATTAAAAGATAAAATCAAAGTAATAGATCTATAAGAGTAGATATGTTGCTAAATTAAAATATGTACGTAGTAAGACGATCAGAAGATAATCCAGTACTAGTTCCCAATAAAAATCATTATTGGGAAGAATTTGCGACTTTTAATCTCTGTCCAATCAAAAAAGGCAAGAAAATTTATGGATTTTATAGAGCTATATCTGCCGAAGACAAAATATTAAAACAAAAGCAAGTTTCAGTTATTGGCCGTGGTGTAAGCAAGGATGGTATCCACTATGAAGACCGCGTGCCCTTTATCATACCAGAAGAATCATGGGAGGTTCATGGCTGTGAGGATCCAAGAGTTACATTTTTTGAAGGAAAATATTATATTTTTTACACAGCACTTTCGGGTTTTCCTTTTAATTCATCAAATATAAAAGTAGCCGTAGCTGTATCAAATGATCTAGAAAAGGTAGACGAGCGTCACTTGGTGACGCCATTTAATTCCAAAGCGATGACTCTTTTCCCAGAGAGGATAAATGGGAAAATTACAGTTATATTCTCTGCTCATACAGATATGCCTCCAGCAAAAGTATGTATCGCACAATTTGATAAAATGGAGGAGCTTTGGGACGAAGCTTATTGGGAGAAATGGGAGAAGGAGATAGATACCCATACTGTGGATTTTACTCGCAACAAATATGACCACCTAGAAGTGGGAGCTCCACCAATAAAGACAAAGTATGGATGGTTGCTTGTGTACTCACACATACAAAACTATTTTGCACATCCAAATAATGAAGACAGAATATTCGGTATTGAAGCATTACTCCTTGATAATAATAACCCATCCAAAATAATAGGTAGAACCAAGGAGCCGATACTTGCCCCAGAAGAAGCTTATGAGCTTTCTGGTTATATAGCAAATGTGATATTCCCGACAGGAGCCCTCGTAGAAAAAGATACTTTGAGTATTTATTATGGAGCAGCGGATACGACATCTTGTGTTGCATTTGTAAATCTTACAGATTTGATTTCTAGTATGTATATTGAAACGAGAGATGATTGGTATTTTAAAAGAGGATTGATGAATCCTATAATAAGTCCTAAGTCTGAAAATGCATGGGAGGCAACAGCGACTTTTAATCCCGCAGCTATCTATTTAGAAGGAAAGTTCCATATTCTTTATCGCACCCTTTCAAAAGATAACACATCATTTATCGGATATGCGATGAGCAAAGATGGCTATAGTATAACGGAGAGATTAAATGAGCCTATATATATTCCAAGAGAGGATTTTGAAATGAAGAAAGTTATTAATGGAAATTCTGGTTGTGAGGATCCACGTATTACAGAGATAGGGAAGAACTTATATATTTGTTATACAGCATATGACAGTATAGGTCCACCCAGAGTAGCGGTCTCTTCAATCAGCACAAAAGATTTTCTTGCAAAAAAGTGGAACTGGAGTAAGCCTATACTTATTACTCCACCAGGGTTTGATGATAAGGATACTTGTATCTTCCCTGAGAAGTTGAAAGCTGGATACTTTGTATTGCATAGAGTGGGTAATGAAATTTGTGGAGACTACCTCAGAACTCTAGACTTTGAAAATGATATTATAAAAAAGTGTATAAGAATAATAGGTCCAAGAATGAATGTTTGGGATGGACTCAAAGTAGGGATATCAGCTCCACCCATAAAGACAAAATATGGATGGGTACTCCTTTATCACGGTGTATCTAAGAGCACTGCGACTTATAGGGTAGGGGTGCTTCTACTAGATTTGAAAGACCCAGCTATAGTTCTAGCAAGGTCAGCCGATGCAATCTTTGAACCAGAAACAGATTATGAGAAGTATGGAATAGTAAACAATGTTGTTTTTCCTTGCGGCATGATATTGAAAGGTGATTTACTCTATATATACTATGGTGGAGCAGATAAGGTCACGGGTGTAGCAA
>CAINWY010000036.1 GCA_903854645.1 uncultured bacterium
ATAATATAAAAGTTTCTTTGTTGGTACAGGAAAATAAATATACCACAGAAATAAAGGAAGGAGCAACTGTTTTAGATACAATGCAAAAAATTCAAATGGAGAGCGACAAGGAGAATCCATTTGATTTCAAATATAGTGAACATATGGGTCTTGGAGTTTTTATAAATGAGATTAATGGCGAGAGGGGAGGAAGAGATGGATATTGGATTTATTATGTGAATGATATTAAAGCAGGGGTAGGGGTATCAAATTATAAAATTAAAAATGGAGATATAATCTCTTGGAAATATGAAAAATAAAATTACTATAATTGCATTTGGGATATATATATTGTCTTTTAGTTTTATTGCCTCTGCTGATACACAGATTAATTTGCAAATCAAAACAGTAGATAAAACCATCTATGATAGTTCTATCACAGTAGTTCCTTGTGATAGTGATAATAATGGGACAATAGTGGAAACTCCATACTGTGCGATACAACAATCAGGGGTACCAAGTATCTGGGATTGGACTTGGGCACCTGGAGCTTTTGTAAGTTCAATTGATGGAATTGCCGGTAGTACAACAAAAGATAAAGACGGGAAGGATGTTTATCATTATTGGAGTTGGTCACTAAATGGTAGTGAGGCAGTCGATTCCCTAAATCAACATATCTTACAACCAAACGATACTGTATTATTGAATTTTATTGATCCAGTAGAAGTAATACCGGAACCTATAACAATCGAACCTATAATTATTGCGCCATCCCCAAGCTCAAGAGGAGGTGGAATGTTCATAGCTCCTATAATAAAAGAAAAAGTTTTCTCTATTCCAGATGCTAAAAATTTTCTAGAGCAAAAGCAAAAAACTGATGGCTCATTTGGCGAATTATTGTATACAGATTGGGTAGCTATCTCTTTGGCCTCACTAGGTAGTAGTGCCACAAGGGAGAATCTCATTAAGTATTTAAAAGAAAATGATATTAACTCGTCGATAATAACAGATTATGAAAGACATGCCATGGCGCTAATGGCTCTCGGCATAAATCCATATAGTGGCACCAAAATAAATTATATAAAGAAAATTGTTGATAGTTTTGATGGCAATCAGTTTGGGGATAAAGAATTAGACAATGATGATGTTTTTGCCTTAATAGTTTTAAAGAATGCTGGATATAATACAAATGATGAGATTATCTTAAAAGATATAAATTATTTGATTTCAAGACAAGCACCAGATGGTTCACAGGGTAGCATAGATATGACTGCAGCCTTCATAGAATCCTTAAGAGGTTTTGACAAGCAAAGTGGAGCTACAGATGCAATTTTAAAAGGAGAGAGTTATTTGTTGTCTAAGCAAGAAAAGGATGACAGTTTTGGTAATACATCTAGTACCTCTTGGGTTTTACAATCTATGCCAAAAGATCTGCAGGTTCAAAAGGCTCAAAAATATTTAGCATTAAAGCAAAACATTGATGGGGGAGTGGGAGATATTAGTGCAAATATTGATACACGAGTATGGGCTACTGCATATACAATCCCTGCGGTACTGAATAAATCTTGGGGAGAGATTTTGGTAAATTTTCCAAAGGAAGTAATAATATCTACTATAATAGTAACCCCAACAAAAGAAGATCAAATAAAAGTTACTAAAACAATCAAACATATGTATTAAAAGAAAATAAAAAGGACTCCACACAAGAATTGGAAAGAATGGCAGTGCTTCAAAAAGATAGCTTTAGCAATATAGATAAAAACGGCCCCAATAATGGCTTTATTTCAAGAGTAAATAATATTTGGAGTGCGACAAAATTACCATTCGTGTGGCTTTTAGATAAGCTGTCATTCTGATATACTAATGGAATGAATCCTGTTATAAGCCGCAGTCATGGTTTTTTGCTTAAACACGGGTAATTTATTAATAATTTTAATTGAAAATGGTTTGTCATGTTAATAAATAATGACCAAGACCTGCTTCTAAACGGGATGAAAATGAAATTTTTTATTATATTTAGTGTTGTGGTTATTTTACTTATTGGAGGATTGGGTATTTTTATGAACAGAGATAGCATTAAACCCACAAAATTAATTCCATTTGCGCAGTGCCTACAGCAATCCGGGGCTGAATTCTATGGTGCTTTTTGGTGTTCCCACTGCCAAGATCAGAAAAAAGAGTTTGGATCTGCAGCAAAGTATCTTCCTTATTTTGAATGTTCAAAATCAGATAGCACCCAGACACAAATCTGTAAAGATAAAAAAATAGAGAGCTATCCCACATGGATTTTTAAAGATGGTTCAATTATAAACGGGAAAATGGAGCTCGTTGATTTAGCCAAGAAAACAGGGTGTGTTCTTCCACAATAATATGCCCCCATATGTTGAAATAATAAATAAAGTTTTATCTTTGGGGACAATTTTCCTTCAGGTTATTATTTTTTTATTACTTATAAATTTA
>CAINWY010000037.1 GCA_903854645.1 uncultured bacterium
GTAGGCCGTGGAGGTACACGTGGTAAAACTTCAGGACGTGGAGGAAAGGGTCAGACAGCTCGTGCAGGTAACAAGCGCCGTCCAGAAATGCGTGATATAATCAAGAAGATCCCAAAGCTAAGAGGTTATCGCTTTAATTCACATGTAACAAAGTTTACACCAGTAAACGTAGGAGCATTAAATGTTTTCACAATTGGCGCTACTGTCACTCCAAAATCATTATTTGAACAAAATATTGTCAGAAATGTAGGAGGCAAACTTCCAACAGTAAAGATTCTAGGAACGGGGGAAATCACAGTGAAAGTAACAGTTACTGGATGTTTGTTTTCTAAAACAGCGAAAGATAAAATTGAAAAAGCTGGTGGAACTATAAAATAAAAATAATGGAAACCGTTTTCAACAAACTAAGAATGATATTTACAGACAAGACACTACGATCTCGTATCTTGTTTGTTCTTGGCGCTCTTATTTTATTTAGATTCCTATCTGCAATTCCAATACCAAGCATTGATGCTACAAAGCTTTCGATGTTTATCAACAACAATCAATTTCTTGGAGTTTTGAATATGTTTTCAGGTGGAGGACTCTCAACTCTTTCTATAATGATGCTAGGTGTTGGTCCTTATATTACTTCTTCTATCATAATGCAGCTTCTAACTATTATGTCTCCTCGTTTGAAGGCGATGTATCAAGAGGATGGCGAGGTAGGACGAAAGAAGTTTGCTCAATTTAGTAGAATGCTCACAGTTCCGCTTGCTATTATTCAAGGTTTTGGACTTATCTTTTTATTGAAGAAGCAGGGTATATTAGGGGACCTATCTATGTTTAATATGATGGCAAACCTTTCCGTTATAGTTGCAGGTTCAATGCTCATTATGTGGATTGGTGAGCTTATTTCAGAATTCGGAATTGGTAACGGTGTATCTCTGATAATTTTTGCTGGTATCGTTTCCAAAATGCCATCTGAAATTGCTCAATTTATTTTTACTTTCAATATTGCAAACTTGCCACTATACATACTATTCCTAGCAGTAGGAACAGCTATTGTCGCAGGAGTTGTGATAATGACAGAAGCCGAAAGGCCAATACCGGTTACTTATGCAAAGCAGGTTCGTGGTGATCGTGTCGCAGGTGGTACACAGACATATCTTCCACTTCGTGTGAATCAAGCAGGAGTTATACCTATTATTTTTGCACTTTCTATTTTACTTTTCCCTCAGCTTATTGGTAATGCTTTAGCTGGCATGATTGGACATAGTGTACTCCTTGCTATTTCAAGTGGACTATTATGGTTCGTTGCAAATACTTGGTTGTATTCATTAACTTACTTTATCTTTGTATTTCTATTTACATACTTTTATACAGCAGTTACTTTTGATCCAAACCAACTTGCAGAGAATTTGCAGAAGAATGGTGCTTTTGTACCAGGTATTCGTCCAGGACCAGCAACTCGTGATTATATAGAGAAAGTCCTTACACGCATAACTATGATAGGTGCAGTATTCCTAGGTTGTATAGCAGTTCTTCCTCTTATTATGAGAGCAATTACAGGGATTTCGGCATTTGCTATTGGAGGAACAGCACTTTTGATTGTCGTTTCTGTCGTTCTTGATTTGATAAAGAAAGTTGAAGCTCAACTGTCGATGAGAGAGTATTAAAAAGACCTATCTGATAGGTCTTTTTTTATGATTAATTAATTTTAGTATATAATAGAGATACTTGTCCCGTTTGAAATTTAAACAAATTAAATTTTGAAACAAATTTTTTACAGGGTACATGAGGTCAAGTTGGTAATTATTAATAATTAAATTTTATTCGGGATGATAAAGCCACAAACATTTATATTTTATGGTATCGTTGGTTCTGGAAAGGGGACTCAGGTAGAACTTCTTCAAAAATATTTGAAAGATAATAATTTTTCAGATGATGTTTTATTTACTTCTACTGGAAGTGAGTTTAGGGAATTAATTAAAGTTGATAGTTATACATCCTCAAAGGTAAAGAATACCATGGAGAAAGGTTTTCTTCAGCCAAATTTTTTAACCACAAGTTTATTTGCAAATATTTTAATTAAAAATCTGAAGGAAAATACCACGATAATCGCAGATGGATATCCTAGGACTGTAGAGCAGTCAGAGGCATTTGAAGATATGATGAATTTTTATGACCGAAATGAAGTAAAGATTATATATATAGAACTTGATAAAGAAGAAGCAATTAAGAGGATGAAACTACGTGGCAGAGCCGATGATACAGACGAAGGAATAGCAAATCGCTTTGATGAATATATAAAAAATGTAGTTCCTTCTATGAATTATTTTATGAATAAAGGTGGCTACACTATATATACAATAAATGGGTCTCAGTCGATTAATGATGTTCACACAGAAATTATCAGTAAGTTAAATTTTATTTAATTAAATGATTAAAAAGGAAACAATTATTATATCCTTAGGTGGTTCTGTAATTATCCCAAATGATATAGATACAGATTTTTTAAAATTATTTGTTTCTATGATTGGGGGGTATGTTTCAAAACATTTTAAATTTCTAATCATTACAGGAGGTGGAAAAACTTGCCGTAGATATAATAAATCTTTAAAAGAAATAGTAAATCCTAAAGTGGAAGATTTGGATTGGCTGGGTATAGCTTCTACAAGATTGAACGCAGAATTAGTGAGAATTTGTTTCAAGGATTTAGCATATGAGAAAATAGTATTAGATCCAGATTCAATACCAGAAACAAGTAGACCCGTCTTAGTAGGTGGGGGATGGAAGCCAGGGAATAGTAGTGACCTCGCTGCGGTTCACGGAGCTCATAGTTTGGGAGCTACAAAGATAATAAATCTTTCAAATATTGATTATGTTTACGACAAAGATCCCGCAGCTAATACAGATGCGAAAGTGATAAAGGAAATTTCATGGAAAGATTTTAGAGAAATTATACCCAAAGAGTGGGGTCCTGGTATTAATTCACCATTTGATCCGGTTGCCGCGATAGAGGCAGAGAGTCTCGGCTATGAAGTAGTAATATTGAATGGTAAAAATATAGAAAATATAAAAAACTATTTAGACGGCAAAGAATTTGTGGGAACAATCATTAAATAATTAAATATATGGCAGTAATTATAAAAACAAAGGAACAAATAGAGATTATAAGAGAAGGTGGCAAGATTTTGGCGGATGTGCTTAGAAAAGTTGCCAAGAAAGTAGCTCCTGGTATTTCGACATATGAGCTTGATAAATATGCCTTTGATCTAATAAAAGAAAAAGGTGGTACTCCCGCATTTCTAAATTACAGACCAGAAGGGGCACCAAAAGCATTCCCAGCTTCGATTTGTATATCAGTGAATAATGAGATAGTGCATGCTATACCTCTTAAAACTAGAATACTAAAAGAAGGAGACATCGTTTCTCTTGACCTAGGACTAAAATATAAGGGACTTTTTACTGACCATGCTGTCACAGTCGCTGTGGGCAAGATTTCAAAGAAGGACCAAGACTTGCTCGACAAGACAAAGAAGGCACTCGAGGTAGGTATTATAGCTGCTTGTGGAGGTAATACTGTCGGTGATATAGGGCACGCAATAGAATCATTTGTAAATAGAAAATACGGTATAGTGCGCGAGCTTTCAGGGCATGGAGTAGGAGTAAAAATACACGAAGATCCTTACATACCAAACTATGGTAAGGCAGGAAAGGGTCAGAAACTTATTCCAGGTATGATTATCGCAATAGAGCCAATGCTAAATATAGGTAAAGATAATATAGTAGGAGCAAGTGATGATTGGACTATTAAAACTGCTGATGGTTCCCACTCTGCTCACTTTGAGCACACAATTTTAATCACAGAAGGTGACGCAGAAATACTAACTATGATATAATAAAATCCATGGAAGGATTAAAATTTGAAAATGCTCCTAAGTTTAAGACTCCACAGGAGGAGTTGGATTATTTGCGTGCGCATATTGCGGAGAGGGAGAAGGCCTTAGGAGGAGATAGTCAGGTGAACAAGGAAGAACTTGCCCATAACGTCATAAATGAATATAGAAAGTTAGAGCCGGCAGATGTAATGCATAAAAGTGCAGTTATGGATAAAAAGGAGGCAGAACATTTAGTTTTGCGATTAAAGCCTGAGAGTCACGATAGTAAAATGGAAGAACTTCTAGCTGTACTTTTAGATAAAGGAATTTCTAATACACTTTCAATTGTAGCAAAGATGAATAGTCCACACCTAGACGATGACTTTCATCGATTTTTGGTTCAATATTTATATACTACACACAAAGTTCCTGGACTCAAGGAAGGGACTCCTCTTTTTAAATCTCTAGATATGAAACTTTTTGAGATCACACTTCCTGATGCAGAAGATGATGAGAAAAATAAAAAGGGATTAAAAGAATTACTTTCTGCGATGGAGCAGTTTTATGCCGGTATGCATTCAGTAGGGGAAGGAAGGGAAAATTACAACAGGAATCATTTCACTTTGGAGATTGCTTTATCTGAAGGGTCTGATAGCTTTATCTTCTATGCCGCAGTACCATCAAATAAATCAGATTTATTTGAGAAGCAATTACTTGGAGTTCATCTAGATGCTAAAATATCAGAAGCACCAGATGATTACAATATTTTTTCAGATAATGCTTTCATATCTGCTTCTTATGCAACTCTCGATCGTCATGAAGTTTATCCAATTAAAATGTATGATTCAATAGATCACGATCCACTAAATATCATTCTAAATGTATTTACTAAGATGAAAAAGAATGGAGAGGGTGCTTCTTTACAGTTTGCTATTTGTCCAGAAGATGATGACATGACGAAAAAGTTCCATACAATACTTGCTGATGTGAAGGGTGGTATGTCTGTACGCACTGCATCTAGTCTAACTCGTCAGATTACCAAAGAGTTAACAAGTGTAGCCAGTGAATTATTCTTTGGTTCTTCCAAAAAGAAAGAAGAGAAAAAAGTAAATGATAAAGCAGTAGAATATATAGGGGAAAAATTGAAGAGCACAATAATGGCGACAAATATACGCATCATAACTTCTGCAGAGACAGAAGATAGATCCAAGCAGATACTTTCCGAGATAGAATCCTCTTTTAATCAGTTTACTGAATCAGATAGGAATGGATTTAATTTCAATCATCCAAAAGGGACAGATTTAGTTAATCTTATCCACGATTTTACTTATAGAATGTTTTCAGATAATTATAAGATGCCCCTAAACCTAAAGGAACTAGCAACTATTTTCCACTTTCCAAATGGTGTCGTTTCTTCACAGCTCAAGCTTGCTAAGGCAGGTATGGCCCCGGCTCCAATGGAGATGGGAAGTGAGGGAATACTCCTCGGTATAAATAGTTATAGAGGTAAAGACACAGAGATAAGGATGAGTCGTGAGGATCGTATGCGCCATATGTATGTGATAGGCCAGACGGGAACAGGTAAGACTACAATTTTAAAAAATATGATTGCTCAAGATATAAAGAATGGAGATGGCTGTTGTTTTATAGATCCGCATGGCAGTGACATTCAAGACATCCTAAGTTACGTACCAAAAGAGCGCATTGATGATGTCATATATTTTGACCCCGCATATACTGCTCGTCCGATGGGTCTCAATATGCTCGAGTATGATCCAAAGTATCCAGAGCAGAAGACTTTCGTTGTAAATGAGCTTATGAGTATTTTTAATAAACTATTTGATATGAAGGCAGGTGGTGGAGCGATGTTCGAGCAATATTTTAGGAATAGTGCATTTCTAGTGATGGAGGATCCAGAGTCTGGATGTACTCTACTTGAGATAACCAGAGTACTCGGAGATAAAGCATTTCGTGATATGAAGCTTTCAAAATGTAAAAATCCAATCATAAAGCAATTTTGGATAGGAGCTGAGCAGACGACAGGGGATCAGTCACTCGCAAACTTTGTGCCTTATATTTCTTCAAAGTTTGATAACTTTATTTCAAATGATATTATGCGACCAGTTGTCCTCCAAGAAAAATCAGTATTTAACTTCCGTGAGATAATGGATAATAAAAAGATTTTACTTGTGAATCTTTCAAAAGGTAGACTAGGAGATATAAATGCAAATCTAATCGGTCTTCTTCTCGTAGGAAAGATTCAGATGGCAGCACTTTCTCGTGTAGATATGTATGGGCAAAAGATGAACGACTTCTATCTCTATATAGATGAGTTCCAAAATGTCACAACCGACTCCATTGCATCCATTCTCTCTGAAGCACGAAAGTATCGTCTATCTCTCACTGTCGCTCACCAGTATATCTCACAGCTGGAAGAAAAAATTAAAGATGCAGTATTTGGAAACGTAGGCTCGATGGCCATCTATCGTATTAGTTCTGAGGATGCAAGTTTCGTAGAACCAAAATTCAAGCCAACATTTACAGCACAAGATATTATGAAGCTTGATAATTTTAATTCATATGTAAAAATGCTTGTAGGGGGAGTTCCAGTAAAACCATTTAGTATGACAGCACATTGGAGTCTCACTCCAAAGGGGAATATGGAAATTGTAGATAAGATTAAAGAGCTTTCATACTTAAAATATGGACGTGATAGAGCTGAAATTGAAGAAGAAATAATGAATAAGTATAAAAGTTCCTAATATTTTATACTTGTTATATAAGGCTTTTTCTGTTATTATGTTTATAATTATTTAATAATTTATATTTATATGGATACAATTGAACGTTCACTTATAGTATTTAAGCCAGATGCAGTACAGAGAGGTGTAGTAGGAGAGATTCTCGCACGTTTTGAAAAAGTAGGATTGAAAATAGTTGGAGTAAAGATGCTTCAACCTAGCTACGATCACTATTTTCATCACTATGAAAATATTGGCAAAATGGTTTCTCGCCGCGGACAGAAAACTTTTGATGTTACACTTTCTATGATGAATGAAGGCCCTGTTATCGCTTTCGTACTAGAAGGTATTGAATGTGTTTCACTTATTAGAAAGATGGTAGGTGCGACAGAGCCAAAGTCCGCATTACCTGGAACAATCAGAGGAGACTATTCTCATATGAGTTTTGGGCATGCTGACAAGAATGAGCTAGGAGTACCAAATATAATCCATGCATCAGGTGACTCTGCAGAAGCAGTTCTCGAGATAGCTCACTGGTTTAGTGAAAATGAATTATTCTCTTACGAGACAGTTCACGAGAAATTTACTCAAGCAAAAAAGTAATTAATAATTACGAATTACTAATTACATAATACAAAAATCCCATATGGGGATTTTTGTATTATA
>CAINWY010000038.1 GCA_903854645.1 uncultured bacterium
GTGCTGGTGAAGCATTTAGGGTTGCTGATTTCCTTTTAAAAAAATAAATATGCTATAATTAAGATACTTGTCCCTTTAGAAATTTTTGGGAAAGTTATATTTATCTAACAAGATTAAAAAGTAATTTAAGTCCAAATTACTTCAAATATTATTAATAAAATTTTTAATGGGATGGAAAATCAAAATAAATTTTTAGTTTTTTTAAATTCTAGACTACTAGTTGGCCTAGGGATAGTATTAGCTGCTTTTATAGGAGCTTATACATTTTATCAGGTTCGATCATTCGATAATACTTTAACTGTCACCGGGAGTACGACAAAAGCAGTTACCTCCGACCATGTTAAATGGATTGGTGTTATAAATCGTGTAGTGAAGGCAAGTACACTAAAAGTGGGCTATGCGGATATGGCAAAAGATTTGATATTTGTAAAAGACTTTCTAAAAGAGAAGAATATACCAGAGAGTCAGATTGTCATTTCTCCAATATTCATGGACCAGAATTATGATCAGCCACAAGGAGCTGAGAGGAGCTATACATTGCGTCAGAATATTGAGATAAACTCTGGAGATGTAAATGCCATATCAGAAATTTCAAAGAATACACAACCTCTCATTGAAAAAGGAGTCATTTTCTCCACACAATCATTAGAGTTTACTTATCTTAAACTTCCCATGGAGAGAGTATCTATGCTCTCAGATGCAGTAAAGGATGCAAAAGCTCGTGCGGCAAGTCTTGCTACTTCTAGTGGCAAGAATATTGGCCAGTTAAAGAGTGCCTCTTCTGGAGTCGTGCAGGTTATGTCTGCAAATTCTACAGATGTTTCTGATTATGGTTCTTATGACACTTCAAAAATTGATAAGAATATAATGATGACAGTAAAAGCTACGTTTACACTCAAATAGTCAATTTATTATGCGGAAGTATTTAATTTTTTTCATTTTTCTATATTTAATTTCTTCATCTTATGCATTCGCTGTAAGTACTACTTCAACTGGTTTTATACCTGGACAAATCTGGTATTCCAAAGACACGATAGCAGAGGGAGATACTGTCAGTATATATACGGCTGTTTGGAATGATGCATCATCTTCATTATCTGCAAAGGTAGAGTTTTATGATCAAAATGTAATACTAGGCACTCGGGATGTAATAGTGGAGCCTCAATCTCTCAAAGTTGTAAGCGTCTCTTGGAAGGTTACTTCTGGCGATCATGTAATTTCTGCAAAAATAATTTCTCCAAGTGTTACAATAAGTGGCAAAAAGCAGCCAGTGTTAATAGATAATACTTCTACTGAAAGTTCACGTAAATTTGTATCAGTAGTAATAAAAACAATCGATGGTAATCCTGCGTCTAGCTCGGATTTAATTAAGAATGAAATCAACAAAGCAACTTCTTCTATCGGTGATATATTGCCAACCGAAGTTACAGCACCCATTACAAAAAATTTGGATAGAATTTCTACCTTTCGAGAAAACACATTAGTGAATATTTCTCAAAAAAAAGATGATACAAAGAAAAGTATAGACTCGATGTCTAAACCTATTAGTGTAGCAACTTCTACTCCCGATAAAACAAAAGTAAAAACTTCAACTCTTAGTTCTGGTGCAGTAGATGATGCTGCAAAGAAGCCTATAGCCTATATTAAATTATTTTTTCTATCTATATTAGCTTTTATATTTGGTAGCAGTCTGGCTTTTTATTCTATAGTTGGCATTGTCTTATTTATCATACTTAGATGGTTATATCGTAAAATAAGCAATAAATAAGAATATTTGTCAAATACACGCATCTTCTAGTATACTAACAAGTATGAAGAGGATTTTTTTTGATATATTATTGTTTGTTTTTGTCTTTATATCACCGTGGTGGTTTATACTTTTTCTTTCAATTCTGGGACTGTTCATTTTTTCAGCGTTTTATGAGTTCTTTGTTTATTGTATTATGATATATCTGCTATCTGCAGTTCCTTATAATACAATGATTAATAATTCTATTTATATA
>CAINWY010000039.1 GCA_903854645.1 uncultured bacterium
CAATAGTGTTTGATTTTTTTATGCCTAGACTTTCTATTGTTGGTTCTGTTTCCATCATAATTTTTAGTTTTAATTATTAATTTTATTTACCTTCGTATATTTTATCCAATACTTTTGATGATTCAATTTCAGAAGCACCTATTCCAACTCCATTGTCTTCAACATAATATTCATTGTTATTATAATGATTGGTTCCTGCCCACAACCTAGAGTCTAGTCCAATCCCCTTTTTGTAAGTCTCGTATCCTTTTGGATGCACAACTCTTCTCGCCCCTGGAGTAGACCACAATACTGGATCAGTCAGGTAAAGCATGACAGCCTTTCTTCCAAGTGCTCCTGCATAGTGCCCTAATCCTGTATCGGGAGTAATTACAACATCAGCCATAGACATTATTGTATTCATTTTGTCCAACCCTTCATCTGCGTGTGATATTTTGTATTTATTCTTTGATATTAAATCATTGAACATAACCGCATATTTTGCCCTCTTTGCTGTGTCTGGGTCATTTAAGACTAAAATATGTGTATTTGGATTTTTAGCAAAAATTCCATTTATCACCTCCCTCCATTTGTCAGGGCTGTATTCTTTTGGTGAAGCCGAGGAGCCCACTGAAATAACAATTAATTCTTCCTTGTCTTTAATTTTATACTTTTTCTTTATTTCTTTTGATTCTTTTTCGAATTTTTTACTTTTTTCTAAATATTTTTCTGTATCTTTAATATTTTCAAAAAGTTTTTGGCCAACCATAATTTCTAGATTACGTGCTATACGTGATGGCAATGGGTCGTATTTGGTCATACTGTGCTCATCTATTGGAGTTTCTTCTTTTGTCCAGCTATTCCAGTCAACAGACATAACACGAGAAATATCCTTGCTCTCTTCTTCTGTTATGTTCAGCATTTCATAATCATCAAAATTACCATTTGTATTAAACACAAACAAATCCTTCTTGTTTTTCTCAAAATATTTTTCAGACTCAGCAAGTGAAAGAACCTCAACATTTGGGAATTGGTCTTCTAGTGGTTTGTACAACTTAGAAAACTTTTTTGAGATAACTTTTATTTTTTTGTTGATACCATTCAGCTCAAAATATTTGTTTATTGAATTTATTACAGGTAGTGTGAGAGTCCCGTCCCCTAGTGGGTCATCTAGTATTACTACAACCTCCTTGCATCTCTCCAATCCTTTTATCAGGGGAGCGTTTTCATAGAAGCTCTTGCTATAAGGTTTTTCTCCAACTTTAAAATTTTCGATATAAATATTTTCTGTTTGAGAATACAATCTTTGTATTTCTTTTTCTACAAATTTTTCCACAGAGATATGTTTGTTGTTTGCAGCTGGTCCATTATAACGATTGTTGTAAATGAATGCCTGTTTTTTTATTTTTTCTTGAATATCAGGAGGAAGGTTTTTGTAATTTTTTAATATTTTCAAGCGCTCAACCATAAATTCATATTTACCCTTTAGAACAGGGTTTGTGGGAATGTTATTTATTAGTTCTTCATCTTGGGCTTCTGTGTTTCTGTATTGTTTGATATTTGTGTAGCCCCCTTTTCTTTTTTCATTATAACTATTATATCCGTATGTAGGCACATTTTCTTTATACGTAACTGATTCCAATGGTTTGTTTATAAAGAAAGGAATATACATTGGTGGTTCTGTATCTAAAGGAAGCGCTAAATCTGTGACAGGAACATCTATTGGAACAGGTACTATATGGTTTATTATGTCATTCCCTGGTCCTTCATATGTAGCCAATACTCTCACATGTTCTATTCCATCTTTTGTTCCAAATGTTTCTGCTACTTCAGCAAAGCGTCCCTTGAACATAGCATGACCATTTACTGTCCCGAAGAATAGTTTTCCAACTTCACTATTAGGATCTATAATGGCATTTCCATGTTCATCAATTGGAATTTCAAAAACATGGTTTTGAGTACCTTGAGTAAGAGATAAAAGTATTTTAAGGCCACCATTTTTCATTTTTTCTTGAGCATCTACAGAGAACTGTTCATGGAAAGAGCCACCACCTGTCATTCGGCTCATATTAAAGATATAGTTACCATTGGCATCTAATCCCTTTGTTCCACCCCAATCAAGCTTTTGTTCATTTTGTTCAAACAGAGGCTTTGGAGTATCATTGTCATAATGCATTACGCCATCTACGCCACGAGAAACATGAGTCGTTCCATCAGGATTTGCCTTAATATAATCTTCTGCATTACCAGTGACCTCTTTAGTCCCATTCACAGTCATACAATCCTCTGTTGAGACGATACCGTGGTCCCCTAACATATGGACAGAGGCATCATCAAGCTGCCCATTAACTCCAAAAATAAGAGGTAGATGGTCGAACTTGATATCCTTACCTTGCATTATATTATAAGTTCCATCTGGATTGGCTTCGATACTTGTACCTTCTGGTAGTACGAATTCATGGCCGTTCATATTTAAATGAACCGGGGTCCCCATATTCATGTGATTTGGATGTCCTGTTATCCACCCACGGAAATGTTCTAGTGGGGTTTGAGAATCAACTTTTACACCTGCGTGCCATCCAAATGCTCCTTCGAACATATTAACAACATGGTCTTTTGCGAAATGAAAACCCTCTTGAACTACAGCTCCGACAGTGAATCCAACAGCAGCAGTTATCACCATTTTTTTGGCAACTTCTTTTGTTCTAAATTTACCAAAAGCTTTGTCTTTCTTTGTTATTCCATTTTCACCACCGAGTAATGTATTTTCAACTGCCCGTGTTTGTTTGGCTAGAAAAACATCCATTGTTTCTCCCGTAGGAATATTCAATAGACCACTGCTAATTTTTTTATTTAATTCATTTTTTGCTCTAGCTGTTAAGATAATGAGGTCAGTGCTTTCTTTTTCTACACTACCAATATTTGAATATGAGATAAGGTCTATTTTATTTTTAGCATTTAGAGATTTACGTGCATCTATGTCAGCCAAGCTTGCGAAAATATTGTCTAGATCTTGCTGGCTGATATCCTTTGGTATATCATTTCCGTCTATATCTTTTTCAAACATTGCATCACGAAGTCTTTGAGCTAAATTATTTGAATTTTCCATTTCATATTGGTATTGATTCATCTGCTCCCTTTTTTTACTACCGGGCTCATACTTTCCTCCCTCAGCCATTTCTAGACCGTGCTGACCTCTGTCTCCTGCTAACCTTTGGCTTTTGTCCATTCCTGCCCAAATAGTTGAAACTCCTACAGCTGCACCCAGTGTCCCATAAGCTGCCAGCTTGCTCCTCGCAAACTTTTTACTCACTCCTACTGTTATTGAATAACCAATACCTAAAGCGGTTGAAAGAATTGCGGGGCTTATATATCTTCCAATCTTTGAATTTTTTACAGCATCAGTAATTTTATCAATTTTATTATAATGTGCTTCCGTTTTTAAGCTACTTTTAGCTTTACCTATTATTAAATCTGTGCCGAATTTTAATTCATCCATCTTTGCTCCATGCTCAATAGCAAGACGAGCATTCTGAGCTATTTCAAAAAGGTTATCTGCATAAGTATTTGCTCCCTTTAATAAATCTTGGCTTTTTAGACCATTTAAAATTCTAGTTTTGCTTTCATTAAAAGCTTCTCTGCTAAAAGTTTTATCTGTTGCGTATTGAGCAATCAGATTTTGCACGCTGTCTTTTACTTGAATGTTTTCGGGATTATTGTCAAGAATTTTTCTTTCTTCCCCGTTACTGAGGATAACAGTATCATCGTATTCGGAGGTAAAACGCCTGGCTATTGCTAGCCTTGCCATCTCATCAGCATTTTTAGAATTTTCCTCACTAACTCTTCTGGAATAGATGTTTCCTGAATTTTTTATTTCTTCAGTTACTCTACCAACTTCTCTCTGTCTGTAAAATGATTCAACAAAAGAATGTTTCCAAATTCTCTTTAGCCATCCATCTTTCTTTTGGTCTTTTGACTCTGTCATATAAGCATCAGCAGCTTTACGTGCTTCTGCATCGGCTATATCTTCAATATTGACCACGGCAGCACTCATTCCCTTTAATGTCTCTAGTGCTTTATTCTTTGCGTCTTCTTTGATCTGATCTGCGTTTATATTTGGTTCCATTTTGAAATTTGATTAATTAATAAATTAAGAGAGATATGTTTGTTTAAAAACCATAAGTTCTGAAGCCAATAGTTGGGGAAGTTCTGGTATATTATCTGCACAAAAATTTTGCATCTCTGAATCACTAATATCACTATCGAGTAATTTCATAAATTCATCTAACTTGTCCTCTGATAAATTGTTAATAATGACAGCATTTACGCGGTCTTCTACCCTACTTAGGAGGTCTGCCTTTATCTGACCCACAACCTCTTTTTCTAATCCTTCTGGAAAATTTTTCTCTTCTATTAAGCGGTCGACAAATAAAACCAAATCCAAATTACCCTCTGTTTTTGTTGTTTCTTCATTCATAAGAATTATTAGTTAAATATTAATTGTTTTAATTATA
>CAINWY010000040.1 GCA_903854645.1 uncultured bacterium
AAATGGGCGAGCCTAGGGCTCGCTCTTTTCTTTGTAAAAACATATATATATTGTTATACTATAGGTATTATGGAATCAAAAACAAAAATAATTGCAACGATAGGTCCTTCTTGTAAAAATAAGGAAGTATTAGTGGAGCTTATTAAAAATAATTTGAACATGGCTCGTTTGAATTTCTCTTGGGATACACATGAGGGGCATAGATTAATAATAGAACAAATACGTGAGGCAATGACTATAACTTCAAAAAAAATTGAAATTATTCAAGATCTTTCAGGTCCTAGAGTGCAAGAGCAGTCTGGCCATCACTTTGGTGGTGAAAATGAAACTAAAGTAATAACCGAAAAAGATATGGATGATTTAGCTTTCGGTATTGAGCAAAATCTTGATTATATAGCTCTATCATTTGTAGGTAAAGCATCAGACATAATTGAATTAAGAAACTTGATTAGTGAAAAAGGTGGTAAACAGAAGATTATAGCAAAAATAGAACGTAAAATTGCAGTTGATAATCTAGATGAAATCTTGGATGCTACAGATGCGATAATGGTAGCTCGTGGAGATCTAGGGAATGAATATCCATTAGAGGAAATTCCTTTTATCCAACACAAAATAATAGATGCATGTAACAAAAAAGGCAAAATGGTTATTGTAGCTACTCAAGTGATGCTTTCTATGGTGAATAGTCCTACTCCTACTCGAGCTGAAGTTTCAGATGTAGCATATGCCATTATCGATGGAGCAAATGCAGTTATGCTCTCAGAGGAGTCTGCGATGGGAAAACACCCAATAGAAGCTGTTGCGATGATGGAAAAGATAGCAGTTGCGGCAGAGAAACATTTAATAAAGAAAGATATCAGTATTTAAATAACGTAAATTAATTTCATTATGAATAAACAAATTTATATTACAAGAAGAATACCAGACACAGGATTAAAACTATTAAGAGATAAGGGAATAATTTTCGACATGGGTTTGGAGAAACATGCACCTTCAAAAAAGGATATTATCAAAGCTCTCAAAAAAAAGCCATATGATGGAGTCATTTCTTTTCTAACTGATACGATAGACAAAGAAGTATTCGATGCTTGCCCTACAGCGAAAATTTTTGCAAACTTTTCAGTCGGATATGACAATGTAAACATAGAAGATGCGAAGGCTCGTAACGTTGCTATTACAAATACACCGGGGACATCTTCTACTGCTGTAGCAGAGTATACTGTCGCTCTGATGCTCGCACTAACTACTCGCTTAGTAGAAGGGGATGAATTTATGAGAAAAGGTAAATATAAAGGATGGAATCCAGATTTATTTGTAGGGACCGATATGAAGGGTAAAGTCATAGGGCTCGTTGGAGGAGGTGCTATTGGATTAGAAGTGGCTAGAATACTTTCTTTAGGTTTTGGATCTTCCATTATATATAGTGATATATGTGAAAATAAAAAGTTAGAAGAGGAAACTGGCGCAGTTAAAAAAGAATTAGAGGAATTAATAAAAACCGCAGATATTGTTTCTCTCCATTGCCCACTTCTACCTAGTACAACTCACCTTATCAATGAAAAAAATCTTAAAATGATGAAGAGGACTGCATTTTTGATAAATACATCACGAGGTCCAGTTGTAGATGAAGTAGCGCTACTGCGAGCTCTACAGGATAAAACTATACGTGGTGCAGCCCTTGATGTCTTTGAATTTGAGCCGAAATTAACGCGAGGTCTTAATAAGCTAGATGATGTAATTCTTACTCCTCACATAGCATCTGCTCGTGAAAGTTGTAGAAATATGATGGCAGAAACTGCTGCAAACAACTTAATATCGATGTTTGAGACTGG
>CAINWY010000041.1 GCA_903854645.1 uncultured bacterium
AAGTATTGCATTAATTTTATATATGTTAGATAATATATGTGTGAGTGTGATAAATATTTTTTACAAAGTTTTTTTATAAAATTTTGTAAGGTCGTGAAGTCACACATCTTTTAAAAATAATTTTTCAAAAAAATATATGGCAGCAAAAAAGAAGGCTAAGAAAGTTGTAAAGAAAGTAGCTAAGAAAGTAGCAAAGAAAGGAAAGAAGTAATTCTACCTTACTTAAACTAAAAAGAAAATCCCCTCTCTATCGGGGATTTTCTTTTTGTGCTTTTTGTTCTTTTTTATGCTAAAATGACAATCATATGAGTCCCGTTAGAAGCCGCGGTCACGATAATGGCGGGATAAATATTGTTATTTTATTGGTATTAATTTGGTGGGTACAGTTATTAGTTAAACACTAATGATCGCGACCTGCTTCTAAATGGATGAGTATAATAGACAGTATAATAGGAAGCGAAAATGATAGGCAAATCAAGAAATGGAAGCCTATAATTAATAAGATAAATGAAATTGAGCCACAGATGAAGGAGCTTGCTAGTTCCGCATTTTCGGAGAAAACTTTTGATTTAAAAGATAGACTATCAAAGGGTGCAAGCCTAGATGATATATTACCTGAAGCTTTCGCTTTAGTGCGTGAAGCATCCTTTCGTATATATGAGCAGCGTCACTATGATGTTCAACTTATAGGAGGATTAGCACTTCACAATGGAAGTATTGCAGAGATGCGCACAGGTGAAGGTAAAACTCTAATGGCAACCCTTCCAGCATATTTGAATTCTCTCACAGGTGAAGGTGTACACGTCATCACAGTGAATGACTATCTCTCACGTCGTGATGCAGTGTGGATGGGTCCAATCTTTGCAATGCTTGGCATAACTGTTGCAGTTGTAAATTCAGAAAATAAATCTTACGTATATGATCCTGCTCATCAAGATCAAGAGACCGAGAATGAAAAGGAAGTTAGTTCATTCAAAGTGCAGTATGAATTTTTGCGTCCTTGTTCACGAACCGAAGCTTATGCTTGTGATGTGACCTATGGTACGAATAATGAATTTGGTTTCGATTTCCTCCGTGATAACCTAGCAAACAATATAGGAGACGTTGTTCAGAGAGGACATCACTATGCCATTGTAGATGAAGTAGACTCTATCTTGATAGATGAGTCTCGTACACCACTTATTATTTCTTCCGCTGCTGAAGATTCCGAAGACCTTTACTATACTTTTGCAGATATTTCAAAGAGTTTGATAAAAGAAGAGGACTATACTGTAGACGAGAAGCTGCGCGCTATATCACTCACAGATATTGGCATAACCCGTGCAGAAGACTTGCTCGGCATAAAAGATATATATACAGAAAAGGGTATCAAATATGTGCACCACTTAGAGACTGCCGTGAAGGCTCGCGCATTATATGAGAATAACAAAGACTACGTCGTGAAGGATGGAGAAGTCATCATCGTTGATGCATTTACAGGGCGTATGCAGCCAGGGCGTCGCTGGAGTGAAGGTCTCCACCAAGCAATAGAAGCAAAAGAAGGAGTGAAGATTGAGAAAGAGACTCGTGCAGTAGCATCTATTACTTTCCAAAACTACTTTAGATTTTATAAAAAGCTTTCAGGTATGACTGGAACTGCAGAAACCTCGAGTGAGGAATTCTTCAAAGTATATGGTCTTACCGTTGTAGTCGTTCCTACTCATAGAGAAATAAACAGACTAGATGCCAATGATCTTATATATCAGACAGAGAAGAGTAAGCTTTTAGCTGTGGCCGAGAAAGTAAAAGATCTTCATTCAAAGGGTCAGCCAGTTCTTATAGGTACAGTTTCTATAGAGAAGAACGAGCTTCTCTCTGCTTACCTTACACAAGCAGGAGTTCCCCATACTATATTAAATGCAAAGAATCACGAGAGAGAAGGTGAGATAATCGCAAATGCCGGACGCCTAGGTGCAGTTACGGTTGCTACCAACATGGCAGGCCGTGGTGTGGATATCAAGCTCGGTGGAGTTCCTTTTAGTCAGGAAGCTTTTGATGAAGTAAAAGCCTTGGGAGGACTTTTTGTAATGGGTACTGAGCGTCATGAAGCTCGCCGTATAGACAACCAGCTTCGTGGACGTGCAGGTAGACAAGGAGACCCAGGTGCAACAGCTTTCTATGTATCTCTCGAAGATGACCTTATGAGAATATTCGGTTCAGACAGATTGAAGAGTATGATGGGAAAACTTGGCGTACCAGAGGATCAAGCTATCGAGAATAGATTCATATCAAATGCCATAGAAGGTGCACAGGCCAAGATTGAAGGATTTCATTTTGATTCACGTAAGCATACACTAGAGTATGACAATGTGATGAATCATCAGAGAAATGTAATCTATGCTAGAAGGAGAGCAATGCTTACAGGTGACTTTGAAAAGATTCAAGAATTCCTAGACGAACTTGTAGTATCATATCCAAATCTAACTGATTTAATATCTGAAAAGAAAAAGGGTATAGGGGATGCTACATTCTTTGAGACAGTGAGACGCATAATACTTTACATTACAGATACACTATGGGTAGAACATCTAGAGACTATGGAGTATACACGATCATCGGTCAATCTTCGTGCTTATGGGCAGCGTGAACCACTTATAGAATACAAGAAGGAAGGCCTGCATTTGTTTAAAGAAATGGAAGCCGTATTCAAGGAGCGTGTTGCTTCACTTATAACTACAATGAATGT
>CAINWY010000042.1 GCA_903854645.1 uncultured bacterium
AGAAGTTTTATACATTAACATAATTACATTTTTGAGACGGCCGTCTCAAAAATGTAATTATGTTAATGTATAAAACTTCTGCGGTGGATGGGGGTCTGTCCATGAGTTTTGATGGCGGCGTAGTGGGCACTTGTGCCGTAGCCGGAATGACGCTCGAAACCATACTCGGGATACTCCAATGCAAACTTTGTCATAACTTTATCGCGAGAAACCTTTGCGACGATGGATGCCAGAGAAATAACAGGATAAAGCTCGTCCCCTCTTATGATTGTCTCTTGATTAACATACAGGGTAGGTGCGTGTAGCCCACCATCTAAATAAATACTAAACGAAGCCAGAGGTGGTTTTTGAAATGGTCTGGTCCCTCGTCCTCCCTCGTCCGAGGACCTTTCAGAAACCACCTCTGGGGAAGTAATTTTTTTCAATGATTCGTTCAGGGCTTTTTGAATACATTTTGCAATTCCAAATTTGTCGATATTTTCGGATGATACAAAAGTCACAGAATAGTCGCAAAGACCCTTGGTCTTTGCGACTTTAATATAATCAAACCAAACTTCCCTTTGTTTTTTGCTAAGCTTTTTAGAATCACGAAGTTTTGGAAGCTTACAAAATGTCTCTTCTATTTTGAATCTACTGTCTGTAAATGAATCTATACTCATCATGAATGCACAGACTGCAACAGGGCCAGCGAGAGGACCACGACCCACTTCATCTATACCGATTATGTATTTTGTGGTGTCTTTATCTATCATATAGAACAATAATACCTTATTTGCTATACTAAGGAAATATGGAAAAAACCGAGCTAAATGCTAACTTCATTCACCTTCATACCCACTCTCACTACTCCCTTCTAGATGGACTTTCCAAAATCCCAGATATGGTAAAACAGTGTAAAAAGAACGGAATGAACGCTCTAGCCATCACTGATCACGGGAATATGTATGGAGCCATAGAGCTCTATAAAGAGGCCCACAAGGCAGGAATAAAGCCTATAATCGGTATAGAAGCCTATATAGCAGAAAGAGGCCGTGCTGATAAGGAACCCGGTGTAGATAACAGACGCTACCACCTCACACTGCTTGCAAAGAATAAACAAGGATACAAGAATCTGATGCGACTCGTCACAAGAGCAAATCTCGAGGGATACTACTACAAGCCACGAATGGACAAAGAAATCCTCCGTGAGCACAGTGAGGGCATCATATGTCTTTCAGGATGTATGGGTAGTCAACTCTCTCAGGCAGTTCTCGCCGGTAATAAAGAAAAAGCAGAAGCTCTAATAAAAGAACATCAAGAAATTTTTGGTGTCGAAAATTATTTCCTCGAAGTCCACTCTCATCCACACGTAGAGAATGATAAAAAATTAAGAGATGGGATTATAGCATTAGGAAAGAAATTCAACATAAAAGTTGTCGCAGGGCAGGACTCTCACTATCTATGCATCGATGACTTCAAGGCACACCACACACTACTAGCTGTAAATACTGGAGTTATGGATGGCAAGGAAGGTACGGGACTTGAATTCCCAGAAGACGACTTCTCACTAATAGATGAAAAGACAGCCGTTAAATATTTTGCAGATATTAAAGAGGCCGTTGCCAATACAAAATTTGTAGCTGATATGTGTGAGGCCTATGATCTGGAACTAGGTAGAGCATTCTTCCCTGACTTCCCTATACCAGAAGGCAAAAATGCAGATGACACTTTGCGTGAACTAGCCTATGCCGGCTTTGAAAAAAGAAAACTTGAACAAACAAAAGTATATATAGACAGACTAGAATATGAATTAAAAATAATAAAACAGAAGGGCTACCCTGCTTACTTTTTAGTTGTATCTGACTTGCTCCAATACTCCAGAGATAATGGCATCTATACAAACATCAGAGGATCCGTCGCCGGGTCTCTCACAACCTATCTTACAGGTATTACAAAGGTGGACCCTATAGCTTACAAACTTCCATTCGAAAGATTCCTAAATCCGGAACGTCCATCCCTACCCGATATAGATATGGACTACGCCGACAACAGACGTGATGAAATAATTGCGTATGCAAAAAGAAAATATGGAGATGATAAAGTAGCACAGATAGGAACCTTTGGTACTATGATGGCAAAAGGTTCTGTACGCGATGTGGCAAGAGCTCTAGGTTACCCTTATGTAGTAGGAGATAGAATCTCGAGTATGATTCCACTAGGCTCTCAAGGAACAGCGATGACGATAGACCATGCAATAAAGATTGTTCCTGAACTCAAGGCTGCATATAAGTCTGAACCAGATACTAAAATAATAATAGACTTGGCAAAAAAGATGGAGGGCTGTGTGAGACACATCTCTGTACATGCTGCAGGAGTAGTGATCGCACCACGACCACTTTATGAATACACTCCTATACAATATGATCCAAAGGGTGGAAATATAATTACTCAATATGATATGTACAGTATCGAGGATGCAGGACTTCCAAAGTTCGACTTCCTTGGTATTAGAAATTTGGCTATATTGGCTGAAGCAGTACGACTTGTAAAAGCAATACACAAAGTAGATATAGATATCGATAATATTCCTCTAGATGACAAAAATACATTTCAAATACTCGCAAAGGGAGAGACTATGGGATTATTCCAATTGAATGGTTCAGGAATGACAAGATACCTAAAAGAGCTAAAGCCTTCTACTATTCACGATATCAATGCTATGGTAGCACTCTACCGTCCGGGACCGATGGAGTCCATCCCTGAATATATAAAAAGAAAACACAATCCAAGAGCGATTACTTATCTAGATGATAGACTAAAAGATATACTAGACCAATCATACGGAGTTATCACTTACCAGGATGATGTGATGATGACTGCTATAAAGCTAGCTGGGTATTCTTGGCTCGAAGCAGACAAACTCCGTAAGGCGATGGGAAAGAAAATTCCAGAAGTTATGGAGGCTGAAAAGGGAAAGCTATTAGAAGGATTCGTTAAAAATGGAATGACTCCAAAGAAAGCTCAGGAATTCTGGCTGCTCATCGAGCCATTCGCTGCGTACGGATTCAACAAGGCGCACGCTGCGAGTTATGGACTAGTGGCCTATCAGACAGCGTATATGAAAGCAAACTATCCTGTAGAGTATATGACGGCTATTATGACTTCTGAATCGGGAGATATTGAAAAAGTTGCCGAAATAATACATGAGTGCGAGAAAATGAAAATAAAAGTTTTACCTCCAAACATAAATGAGAGTTATGGTGGATTTACAGTTATCAAAGGCAGTGAACATGCAACTGACAGAACCATCCGCTTTGGATTCTATAATATTAAAAACCTAGGTGTAGATATAGCCGACTCAATAATTGAAGAAAGAAAAAAGAACGGAAAGTTCAAATCTCTAGCTGACTTCTTTGAGAGAATAAATCATAAAAATTTGAATAAAAAATCAGTAGAAGCGCTCGCTAAGTGTGGAGCGATGGATGACTTTGTAACGCATAGGAATATGGTTATGGGTAATCTAGAGAAGCTTATAGCCTTTAATAAAGAAGCGCGCGGAATAGGAGCACAGGATTCACTTTTTGGGTCTATTGGTGGCATAGAAGTAAAGCTTTCACTGGAAGAACAGCCAAAGGAGACGCTACAAGAAAAGCTTACATGGGAGAAGGATCTTCTAGGCCTATATGTTTCAGGCCATCCACTAGATAACTACAAAGAAAAGATAGAAAAGTTTGGCACTTTGATAAAGAAAGCGAGAGAAGAATTAAAGGTAAACACTCCCGTCACAATTGCAGCTATCATAGATGACATAAAAATTGTCACAACCAAAAGTAATAACAGAATGGCATTCATAAAGATGTCAGACTATACAGGAAGTATTGATGGTGTGATTTTCTCAAAGCTTTTTGAAGCAAACAAAGAAATATTAATCAAAGATACAATCATCGCTTTACAGGGCAAAATAACAGAGAGGAATGGAGAGAAGAGTATAATGATAGATAATTTTAAGAAGATATAAATTAGGTTCTAGTAGCTAGTGACTAGGTTTTAGAAAATACAAAATAAAAGAGCCGCCCCTTCGG
>CAINWY010000043.1 GCA_903854645.1 uncultured bacterium
TACTTACTCTTATGTATCGTTATTTCCGTCCAGTTCTAGATGCAGGTTATATATACATAGCTCAGCCACCACTATTTAAAATAAAGATTGGTAAAGAGATTTCTTATGCTTATACAGATGAAGAGCGTGATAAAATCCTAGGCAAGGATGCTCCGAAGCTCGAAGACTTGCTTTCTGAGTCAGCAAATGATGAAAGCAGTATGGAGGAGAGTGAGGAAGAAAATGAAGAAGAAAATGCAAAGAGTAAAAGGGTATCGAAGATTCACATTCAACGATATAAGGGTCTCGGAGAAATGAACTCAGATGAATTATGGGAGACGACCATGGATCCCGCTCGCAGAATTTTGAAGCAAGTTTCTGTGAACGATGCCGAAGATGCAAACAAAGTATTTGATATGCTGATGGGCTCCGAAGTCCCTCCACGTAAGTCATTCATCACTTCTCACGCCAAAATGGCAAATCTAGATATATAAATGTAATTACTAATTACTAATTACAAACAAAATCCCCCGCAAGTTTACTTGCGGGGGATTTTGTATTTGACTATTTAACTCAATTACTTTAGTATCAAACTGAATAAAATATAAATCCTTAAATGTTTGAATATGGCAAAGAATATGTTGGAAGAAGAAATGGAGAGGATAAATAATCTAAATCTTCCTGAAAAGAAAAAAATTAATATGCTACTTGTGAAAACAACAGCATTGAAATTGTCCGAAAAACTGGGAGATATAGAGCACATCAATTCTCTTGCAGAATTAAGAATTATCGTGGATGAAGAGATAAAGATACTAGAAGATCTTTTAAGTATTTAAAAAACTCTGCACAAACTAGATTTGTGCAGGGTTTTTAATATATAAAATTAATTATAATCAATATACCAAATTACATTTTATTGACGGCCGTCACAGAAATGTAAAAATTGAAATTTTGTGATATTATATTAGTATGAGATACAAGGGATATATAGTTGGTTCAATTGAAAAGGAATTATTAAAATTAATTCTGAGTGTTAAAGATGTGGAGTTGCCAAAGAAATATTCTGAGTCATTTTCTGATATATTTAAAACTGCACGTCAGAAGTATCAATATTCTGCAACAATAAATAGAATGAACGAAAAAGGTTTAATTCAATTTATTAGTAAAGATGGTGAATTAAGGATAACTATTACTCCAAAGGGCCACAAGATTGTAAATAATTTATTATTAGGGGATTATAAGCAGTTAAAAAGGCCAATAGATTGGGATGGAAAGTGGAGGATGGTTATGTTTGATATTCCAGAAGATAAAAGAAAAATACGTAATATTCTAAGGTTTCATTTAAAAAAAGTTGGATTTTTACAGATACAGGGGAGTGTATGGATATATCCTTATTCTTGTGAAGAAGTTGTTACATTAATTAAGACGAACTTTAATTTTAACAATGAAGTAATTTACATCACTACAGAGTCATTTGAAAATGATCGTAAATTTAAGAAAGTGTTTAAATTATAATTATTTTACATTTTTGTGACGGCCGTCACAGAAATGTAGAATTTTATGTAAATTTGATAATGATTAATCTATTCATTTAAACAAATTAGACAATTTTATTGAAACAGAGTAGGATGAAGAATAAATTCTAAATTTATAAGATATGATTTATAATGAAAAACCAGAAAATTTTTCTCCAGAGATAGAAGTAGTTGCTTGTTTGATGGAATGTAATGGGGAGTTTGTTATATTGCATCGCCAAGATTACAAAATACACGGAGATAAATGGGGTCAACCTGCAGGGAAAGTAGATCTTTCAGACATTGATATTTTTGATGCGATGGTGAGGGAATTAAGTGAAGAAACGGGTGTAAAAATAAACAAAGAAAATTTACTTTTCTACAAAACATTTTTTGTTTCTCATACAGACAGGGATTTTCTTTACCATTATTTTATTCTTCATTTAACGAGAAAACCCGAGATTCTACTTTCAATTAAAGAACACAAAGATTTTTCTTGGAAAACTCCATCTGAAGCTTTAAAAATGTCACTTATACAGGATGAGGATCATTGTATAAAACATTATTATGGGATTAATTAAAAAATCCCCGTATGTGTAACACATACGGGGATTTTGTTATTTTTCACCTTTTAATATTATTTTTTTCTCAAAGCCACCTTTATCTTTCAGTTTTTTAATTCTTACTTCTTCCACGTCACTAAATTCTGGTAATTTTTTAAGTGCTTCGATGACTTCAATAATATCAGCCAATTCTTCTGTGTTTTTTATTTCAAGAAATTCCTTAATCTCCTCATCCAATTTTTTGATTAATTCTTTTTTATATTCTTCTACATCTGCAATTCTTTTTTCATAAGAGATACCCTTAGCATCTAAGTGATCGGGGATATTATCTCTGACTAGTTTGTTGTAGCTCTCCATATTAGTTCAAAGTTCTTTCTTTATTTTCTTTCTGGAGTCTTTCTAGAAAATCTACAACTGTAATGCCTTCGAGTTTCTCTGTGCGGCCTTCGACAGTTATGACTTTGGCATCACGTTCCTTATCTCCGATGACTATAATATAAGGGACCTTACTAACTTTCGCATTTCTTATTCTCTTGCCTAGAGATTCATTTGAATCATCAAGCTCTACTCGCATGTCAGCTTCTTTGAGTAATGTATAGACAGAGTCGGCATATTCTTTTTGGTGCTCTGATATAGGAAGTATAATTACCTGAACAGGGGAAAGCCAAAGAGGGAAAGCTCCAGCAAAGTGCTCTATCATAACACCCATAAATCTTTCCAGAGAGCCAGATATAGCACGGTGTATTACTACAGGCCTCTCTTCTTCTCCTTTTTCATTTATGAATTTAAGTTCAAATCTTTCAGGTAGGTTAAAGTCGCATTGTATTGTAGCGAGCTGCCACTCACGGCCGATAGCATCCTTGAACATAAAGTCTAGTTTTGGACCATAGAATGCTGCTTCATCTCTGCCTATTTTGTAATTTAATTTATTTTCTTTTGCAGAAACTTCAAGTGCATTTTCTGCTTTCTCCCAGGCTTCGTCACTTCCTAAATATTTACTCTTGTCATCTCCACGTGTTGATAGTCTAACCCAGTATCCCTCCATCATACCCATAGTAGTATAGAAAGATTTAATGATAGCAACTATAGTACTTACCTCAGCACCGATTTGTGATACACGACAGAAAAGGTGTCCATCATCTTGAGTGATGGCGCGGACTCTGGTGAGGCCTGAGAGCTGCCCTGCCTTTTCATATCTGTAAACTGTCGCTGGTTCGAAGTATCGTACTGGCATATCTCGATATGAGAATTGATTGTCGGAGAATATCTGCATATGGTGAGGACAGTTCATAGGCTTCATATAGAATTCCTCATCTCCACCTTTTACACGGAAAAGCTCTTCTCCGAACTTTGCAGCGTGTCCTGATGTTTCGTATAATTCTTTTTTTGTTATGTGTGGAGTCCAGACCTGGCTGTATCCCTTACCTTTGTGTAATTCCCATAGAAAATTTTCTATTTCTTTTCTTATTATCATTCCTTTAGGTTGTAAGAGTGGAAGTCCTGAACCTACAAGTGGGGAAAGGGTAAAGAGCTTTTGCTCGGCCCCTATCTTTCTGTGGTCTCTTTTCTTTGCTTCTTCTTGCATTTTTAAATATGCATCGAGTTCATCTTTGGTTTCAAATGCAAGTCCATATATACGTGTGAGCATCTTGTTTAGCTCACTTCCACGCCAGTATGCCCCTGCTATACGCTCAATCTTCCATGATCCATCTTTGACTTCTTTCATATCATCTATGTGTCCACCACGGCATAAGTCAGAGAAATTACCGGAAGTATAAATAGTTATCTCCTCACCTTTTTCGATAATACCTTTTATAAGTTCTTCTTTGTATGTATTACCCGCAAACATAGAAAGTGCTTCCTCTGGTGCCAAAACTTTCTTTTCAAATGATGTCCAGGTTTTCAAAAGTTCTTTCATTTTATTTTCGATCTTTTCTAAATCTGTATCAGTAACTTTACCTTTTATATCCACATCATAATAAAAGCCATTATCTACTGCAGGTCCTAATGTAATCTGCGACCCAGGATAGAGCTCTAGTATAGAGGCACCTAGTAAGTGGGCGAGAGAGTGGCGTAAATGCATTAATTTATCTGTATTTTCCATATTTTTATAATACCACAAAAGGTTATTTTTGTGATGATATTCACATTTGACAAATTATCTAGTTTGTTCTATTATGTTTACAAATTGGTGGTGGACTGTTGTCCACATTAAACCGTTAAAAAACAATTTAAAAATAAGTTATGTCACGTATGTTTTATCGGAACCGTGTGTTTCTCGAGGAGAGACTTGCGGAATCAAGGGAAGAAGGTTTTGATAGCCTTCATCTCCCAGGAGGTACATCGCTTAATGGTACACACTCCGCATTTATTTTTGCCTATTTCTGGGATTTTCTTTTACAAGAAAAGTTTCTACTTGTGCTTCCTTACAAATCAGACTATTGGAAATTAGAAATTCCAATTATTACAAATGTAAAGGAATCTCCAGCTAAAACTGCTGTAAGGGAATTTCGGGAAGAAACGGGAATAAATCTCTTGCAAAAGAACATCAGGCTATTTCATATAGTCACTTGTAAATCTATCACTGATGGAGAAAAAGGAGCGATGCACACCAAGTATTTCTTTCACTACACAAAGTATTTGACCTTAAAACAAATACCGAATGAGTATTATGAAGCACTTGGGGAAATAAGTTGCCCTATTCTTATCAAAAGTTCTCTTTTGAAGGATTATCTATATGCTGGTCATTATGCAGCAATAAAACGATAATTTCTTTAATGAAATTATAAAAAAGCTTGATCTATATGATTGAGCTTTTTTTATTTGCATTTTGGGCAAAAATCGGTATACTATCTTATATGGTAATACGAATGAGACATACACGAGCCCATACAGGGAATCGTAGATCACATCATGCTTTAAAAGCAAAGACTTTTTCAATTTGTACAAATTGTACAAAACCAAAAGAGACTCACGTAGTTTGTAAAAACTGTGGCTTTTATCGTGGCCGTAAGGTATTAGATGTGGTTAATAAAGTTGAAAAAAAGCAAGCAAAAAAGAAGGCTAAATAGTTCTAGGATATAGGTGTTAGTTAATACTTTAGTATTTGCTAGCGCATATAGCCTAACAGCTAAAAGCTAATTAAAATATGGCAAACAGGCACCTTTCACGTTCAATTGTTCTTCAAACACTCTTCGAGTGGGATTTTGGGGTTGAGAAAGAGACGGCACTTCCGGACATGCTTGCGCGTAATATAGAAGAATTTGGACCAGGTCTTGATGACTCGCACTTTATGAGTGAGTTGTTTTTAGGTGTTACAAAGAAAAAGGCTATAATCGATGAAATTATAGAGAAAGCAGCACCAGATTGGCCTCTCGATAAGATTTCTCCAATAGACAGGAATATACTCCGTTTAGGTTTGTATGAATTACTTTTCGGGGATAGAACACAGGTTCCACCAAAGGTTGCTATAAACGAAGCAATAGAACTTGCGAAAAGTTTCGGTGGCGAGAATTCCAGTCGTTTTATAAATGGAGTTTTAGGTGGAGTGTATAAAGAGATAGGAGAACCAGGTAAAGATGATGTAAGCTCACATAAAAAACACAAACACTTTGAAACTGACCCAACTAAGTTTCCCATAGAGAAAAAGGCAGGGGCCGTAGTATATGCCATAGATGGAGACCAGATATATTTTGCTTTTGTTCACGATGTATTCGGATATTGGACACTATCAAAAGGAAGCATAGAAGAAGGCGAGAATGAAGAACAGGGAGCAATACGCGAAATTAAAGAAGAAATGGGAGTAGATATTAAAGTAAAAGAACTTCTCGGTAGGAGTGAATACATAGCTACTCACCCAGAGGATGGTAAAATTCGTAAGCAAGTTGTATTTTTCTTGGGGGAGACAGATTACCAAGACTTGGTGCTAGAAAAAGGAAGTGGGGGACTTGATGACGCAAGATGGTTTAAAATGGAAGAAGTAGCAGGACTTAAAATGTATGACAATATGGTGCCACTTCTCACAAAAGCAGTTGAGATTTTAACAAAAAATAATTAGCATCTATTTGCTATTTAAAACGATGATTGATTTTTCCTTATTTGAAAAAAAGACAAATATTATTTTTAAAAACAAGAAGCTACTAGAGCAAGCTTTTATTCACCGTTCCTATATAAATGAAAGTAGTGGAAACAAACTTTCTCATAATGAGCGCTTGGAATTTTTAGGTGATGCAGTTCTCGAGCTCGTAGTCACAGATTATCTATACAACAAATATACTGATTGTGATGAAGGAGAACTGACTGCATATAGATCAGCACTCGTAAACGCCGTAATCATAGGTGAGGTGGCATTGTCGCTCGGTATGAATGATTATCTTCTTTTGTCTAAAGGCGAAGCAAAGGATATAGGCAAGGCACGCAGTTATATATTGGCAAATACTTATGAAGCATATGTAGGGGCAGCTTATCTAGATCAGGGATATGATATTGTCCGCGACTTTATTGCTGCAACACTTTTTAATAAAATAGATATGATAGTAAAAGATAAACTTTGGCGCGATGCTAAAAGTTTAGTTCAGGAGAAGTCTCAAAAATATCTAAATATAACTCCATCTTATAAGGTTATAAGTGAAGTTGGTCCTGATCATGATAAACACTTCACTGTTGGTATATTCTTTGGAGCTGACATTATTGCAGAAGGCAAAGGTCACTCTAAACAAGAAGCTGAACAATCTGCTGCGAGAAAAGCATTAGAAGTTAAAGAATGGTTAGACTAAATGACTCTAAAATCCATAGAATTAATTGGTTTTAAATCTTTCGGGAAGAAAAGTCCTCTAACTTTTACTACACCTATTACTTGTATCGTTGGACCAAACGGTTCAGGCAAGTCAAATATCGTAGAAGCTATACGTTTCGTATTAGGCGAGCAGTCTATGAAATCTCTTCGTGGTAAGGGCGGTGTAGACCTAATATTTAAGGGATCAAAGAATCTAGCTACTTCAAACAGAGCAGGAGTGGTAATAACTTTTGATAATAGTAATAAAATTTTCTCTTTTACAAATAGTGGAATAGGAGTATCTCTTGATTATGATGAAGTTTCCATAGGACGCGAAGTCTACGCAGATGGAGCGAATCGTTATAGTATAAATGGTACTGAAGTCAGACTGAAAGATGTGATTGACTTACTTGCCTCTGTGAACATAGGAAGTACTGGGCACCATATAATTTCTCAAGGAGAGGCTGATAGAGTATTAAATGCTTCAAACAAAGACCGCCGAAGTATGATTGAAGACGCACTTGGACTAAAAATTTATCAATACAGAATTAAAGAATCTGAAAGAAAGCTCGAGAAAACAATTCTAAATATGAAGGAAGTAGGTGCTCTAAGACGTGAGATAGCACCTCATTTATCTTTTCTTAAAAAGCAGGTAGAGAAGGTAGAAAAGGCACGCAGCATGCGAGATGAACTAAGGTCATTTTATAAAACATATTTTAGTGGAGAAGCTACATATATAGAGATAGAAGGATCTCGTATTTCTCTGCTTCGAAGTGAGCTTGATAAAAAAGCTTTAATACTAGATGAAAAGATTGGTGAACTTGAAAAGAATAAGAGCAGGGAATATGTTGAAAGTGAAAATGTTAAACAAATAAAAGAGAATGAATTAAAGCTCGACGGTCTCCGTATGAACAAGGATGAGCTCGTGCGTTCTTTGGGGCGAATGGAAGGTATTATAGAGGGGATAGAAAGACAGTATAAAAGGATACCAGAAGTCAAAGAGAGAATAATTAAAGAGTCTGAATGGAAATCCCTAGTGGAAGAGTTAGAGGCCAAAATAGAAGAAGCTATTTCATATGAGGATCTACCAAGTGTAAAAGAAATATTGAACAATATAAAAGGTAAACTCGGCTCATTTTTACATAATTCGACAAGTAATGAAATTGAAAAACCAATTCTAGAAGAGAATTTCGAGTGGATAGAACTCGGACAGGAGCGTGAAAAACTCAACACGAAAATAAATGATATAAAAGGGGAAGAGAGAAATATTTTAAATATTATAGATGAGCTCAAAAATAAGGAGCGTGAGGGAGAGTCAGCGCTTCGTGATAATGAGCGTATGCATTATGAACTTTTACGAGAGAGGAATGAAGTCACTTCTTCCATGCATTCATTGGCATTTCAAGAAGAGAAACTGGCTTCAATTAAAACAGCTTTTGAAATGGAACTTGCTGAAGGCGGAGTTCTAATAGGCAGAGAAGTTATAAGCTTTGCTCAAATTAGAGTAGAAGAAGAAATAATTAGAAGCCAACAAGAAGAAATTCGCCGTAAGATTGAGCGTATAAAGATAAAGCTCGAAGATGCAGGAACGGGTAATTCATCCGAGATTATGAAAGAGTATGATGATACGATGGAGCGAGATGTATTTCTCGGCCGTGAACTCGAAGATTTGAATAAGAGTATAGACTCTCTTCGTATATTGATACAAGAATTAAAAGAGACACTAGATAAAGAGTTCAAAAATGGAGTTGAGAAGATAAACAAACAATTCCAAGAATTCTTTGCATTGATGTTTGGTGGTGGGGGAGCATTCCTTGCTATTACTATGGAACATAAAAGGGCAAAGAAAAATGATGAAAAGGTTTCAGAGGAAGATATGGAGGATGAAGAAGAAAATGAAGGGAATGATGAACTTGGATTTGAAAGAGGTATAGAGATTAATGTCAATTTACCTCAAAAGAAAGTCAAAGATTTGCATATGCTTTCCGGTGGTGAGAGATCGCTAACCTCTATCGCTTTATTATTTGCAGTCTCACAGGTAAACCCACCCCCATTCCTTGTGCTAGACGAGACAGACGCAGCACTCGATGAAGCAAATTCACGTAAATATGGAAATATGTTGGAGAATCTTTCAAAGTTCTCACAACTTATAGTAGTCACTCATAATAGAGAGACGATGTCTCGAGCACAGGTGCTCTATGGAGTAACCATGAGTGCAGAAGGCGCCTCAAAGCTACTTTCGATACATCTAGAAGATGCGACTTCCTACGCAAAATAAAAGAAAAATATAAATATTTATTTTTTTGCTCGGGTCAAGAATTCGTTTATTGTCTCATTATTTTTCTTTATTTGTTTTGCATTATCAATTCCTACGTATCTATAATGCCAAGGCTCATACATATATCCCGTAATAGATTCTTTCCCTATGGGGTAGCTACGAATAAATCCATACAGACTAGCATTTTCCTCAAGCCAGATTGCTTCTTTGCTTTGATCAAATAATGAGGATGCACTAGCATAATTTATAGATGAACCAGTCAGATCAACTGTCGTACCCAGTTGATGTTCAGAGTATCCTGCTTTTGCTATTGCAATATTTGCATTTAAATTACCACTTTTTATTGAATTATTTAGTAGAATTTGTTGTACATCGGATGTTCTGAAACCAGAACTTACCCTTATAACAATTCCATTTTTATCCGCATTTTGTATCATTGATTCTAATAAATTCTTTGCCTCACCAACTAGGCATATATTATTTTGTATAGTAAATTTATTACTAATTTTTTCAAGGTAATTTGGTATATAAGTTATATCCGGTAACCCTACATTTTGATTTACATTGAGTAACCACATATCTCCATAATCTTTTAATGGTATTGGGCAAGTATATTTTGCAGCACTGTTAATTTTCAGTTTGTCTTTAAATTCATTATTAAAAAAAATATTATTTGTTGGTTCTTCTATTGCAAATGGTAATTCTGGATTTGCTGTTCGTGTCCTGTATCTATCAAAGTTAATTATTTTATTATTTTCTGGGTAAATAATTTGTATGGTAGATTTATTATTATTTCTAATCTTTTCCTTTGAAGATTTACTATCAATCGAATAGCCTCCATACAAAAGAGCAATAATTAAAATTATAGAAATGATTATAAATTTTCTTGAAGGCATAAATTATTCAATTATATTACTTGGGTCTATATATGAGTAACCTTTTGCTTCTATAGCAGTTAGGAGACCATCTAAATTTGCTAAGGACCAAGGGTGTTCGTGTATGAGGAGTATTGAACCAGAATGTAGATTTAATATAGCATTACTAATAAAAACATCTTTTTCTTTTGTATCCTTTTCCCAGTCTTTTGCTGATCCTGACCAATCCATAAATATCATCCCATTATCTTTCACTAGTTTTCTTATAGATGGAGTACTTTCTCCGTATGGAGCTCGGAAAAATCTAGGTGGTATACCGGTAATATTTTTTATTAGATCTGAGTCCTTTTTTATTTCCTTTGCTATCGTAGCCATATCTTTCTCTTTTTTAAGATTGAGGTGACTCCAGGTATGATTTCCCACCGCGAATCCCTGCTTGTATGTTTCTCCTATAACACCTTGGTGATTTTTATCATTAATTCCATTTACAAAGAATATAGCCTTGGCATTATGTTTATTTAGAATATCTTGTATTTCTTTTGTTCTTTTGCTGGGGCCATCGTCTATTGTAAGCAAGACTACCTTAGTTTTGTTTATGATATCTTCTGGTACGACAGAGTCTCTATCTACAATTTTGTATTTATCAATGTTATCTACTTTATTTAAATTATCTGTACTAATTTCACTCCTATCACGAACGATTAATACATTATCTTTTATAATTGATTCTTCATTATCGATAATTAAGGGTATGCCGTTTGGCCTGGGGGCTTCAGTTCTCCTGTATGCAAACATGCACGCAAGAATTATTATAGATATTAAAATAAGTACCAGATATTTCTTTTTGTTTTTCATATTTCAATAAATAAATAGTTTCTCAAAAATTAGATTAATTCGTAGTCTATTGTTTTCTTGTTCATATCAGCTGCACGCACCTTGAACTTTACTTTGTCACCCAAAGTATATTTTTTGTGTGTCTTTTGACCCTTTATACTCATAAACTTTTTGTCAAAAACATAGTAGTCGCTCTTTAGGTCGCGCATTCTAACCATTCCTTCACATTTGGTTTCCCTTTCTTCTATATATAAGCCCCATTCAGTTACACCTGTTATTATGCCGTCATAATTTTGACCGACTCTCTTAGACATATACTCTACCTGTTTATATTTGATAGATGCACGTTCTGCTTCAGCGGCTTCTTTTTCCTGGCTCGAAGCCTCCTGACTCATATGCTCGTATTCAAACCATTTTTCCTTTGGTATCATTTTATCGGCAAGGAATTCTTTTAACAGTCTGTGAACTATTACATCCGGGTATCTTCTAATAGGGGATGTGAAGTGTGTATAGAATTTAAAACCGAGTCCGTAGTGGCCGATATTTTTGGTAGAATATATAGCTTTTGCCATTGTTCTAATTATTGCTGTGTGAACTGTGTCACGAAGGGGATTGTGTTCCAGCTTGACTATGAGCGCATTTATCTCTTCAGACGGAATTATTCCATCCTTGAGTTTAAGGTGATATCCTAGTTTTTTCAAAAAATTAGCCAAGTCCCCCATCTTATCTTTGTTTGGCAAATCATGGATTCGGTATAAAAAGACACCTTGAATACCTTTCTTTTTTCTAGACATGTATTCTGCTACACGACGATTTGCGAGAAGCATAAATTCTTCTACTAGCTTGTTTGTATCTCCTCGAGCTTTTGTATATACAGATATAGGGACACCATTTTCGTCTAATTTGAATTTTACCTCGTCTTGTTCTAGCATTATGGCACCCTCATCAAATCTTTTTCTGTTTAATTTTTTAGCAATTAAGTTTAGTGTGTGTAGCTCCTGATAAAATGTTCCATTTTTATCATCAAGAATCTGTTGAGCATTCTCGTATGTAAACCTCTTGTTGGAATTTATAACTGTCTCACCGAACCATTCACTATATGTATCTCCATTATGATCAATTTCAAAAATTCCCGAGAATGTAAGCCTGTCCACTCCTTCATTTAAACTACATAAACCATTGGATAGTTCTTCTGGTAGCATTGGTATAGTCCGATCTACTAGATATACTGAGGTTCCTCTCCCTTGTGCTTCAGTGTCGAGGGCTGTATTTAGTCTCAAATAATGTGACACATCGGCGATGTGAATACCAATTTCAAAATGACCATTGGGAAGCTTTTTAAACGATATAGCATCATCGAAATCCTTCGCATCTACAGGGTCTATCGTGAAAGTAGTTACACTTCGCATGTCTTTTCTATTTTTAAAATCATTTTCTGTGATTCCTTTACTTGCAATTTCTTTTGCCTCATTTTCTACATCAGTAGGGAACAGAGCCGAGAATCCTTTTTCAAGAGCGATAGCTTCCATCTCAGCATTGTGTTCCATTGGCATACCTAGTACCTTCTCTACCTTACCAATGGGGGCCTTCTTTGCATCCTTCCAGTCTGTAATAACTACGAAAATTTTTTGACCAATTTTTGCACCTGCTAATTTGTTTTCTGGTATTACTATGTCCGCATACATTTTCAAATCACTTGGAATTAAAAAGTAAGTATCATTTTCTTTTTCAAGAACACCAGCATAACCCTTTTTAGACCGTCTCAGGATTTCTCCGACTTCACCTGTTAATGATGCACCAATTTTTTTAGGATGCAGTAGGATTTTTACAGTATCTCCTTGGCAAGCTGTGTGCAAAAAGCCATGGTCGATTTCTATGGTTTCTTCTTGGCCTTTTACTCTGACTGTTCCAAAACCCTTAGGGGATATGGATATAAAGCCCTCTAAGTATCTACTTGGTTCTTTATGCACTGTATGCTCTTTTTTGTTGTTTTTCACAATTAGAGTATAGCATAAAAAAGATGATAAAGTTCCCATATTGATTATTAAAAAGATATATGGTAGTATTCTTTTACATATGTTAAAGATAAGATTACAAAGAATAGGGCGCAAGAATGATCCAGCTTTTCGTGTGCTTTTGACAGATTCTAAAAACTCTGCAAAAAGTGGAAAGTTTAAGGAGATTCTAGGTTCATACAATTTAAAGAAAGGAGAAGTTCTATTTAAGGCTGACCGTATAGCTTACTGGATGAGTAAGGGTGCACAAGCTTCGGATACTGTTCATAATTTCCTCGTTAGTCAGAAGTTAGTAGCAGGAAAGAAGAGAAATGTATTATCAAAGAAGTCTCCAACTAAGGCTCGTAAAGAACTTAAAAAAGCTTAAATAAAATGTCCTCATCTATTTATAGACGAGGGCATTTTCTTTGTTGTGTTTAAAAAGCAAAATGTGATATATTATACAGATAGTGTAGTCGGTACACTAGAATATTAAGATTAATTACTAAATACTATTATATGGCAGACGACAAAGCATTTCTAGAATATATTGTTAAAGCATTGGTTGATAATCCCAACGATGTGAAAATTGACAGAACTGTAGACGAGATGGGCGTTCTTATTACAATGACAGTAAACAGTGCAGATATGGGTAAAATAATTGGCCGTCAAGGAAATACAGCTAAAGCTATCCGTACACTACTACGTGTTATCGGTATGAAGAACAATGCTCGCGTAAATCTAAAAATAAATGAACCAGAAGGTGGACGTATAATGCCCGAGCACACAGACCGTGAAGAAGTAGAGGCTAGACCACAGCCAGCTCCAAGCATGACAGCAGCTGAGGCTTCAAAGTCAGTTGATGCGGCACTGGAAGATTTAAAAGGCATCTAAATAAAACAAACAAAACGACCCCATCTATTTGTTGCAGGTCTCCGGGTGCTCGGTTAATGTAGAATTACTACATCTTCCTCGCATCCTCGACCGCGCCTCGCATCTGGGGCCTTTTTGTTTGTTTTATGAAATTCATGGTATAGTAATTTTATGAAATTCCATGTAATTACACTTTTCCCTGAAATGTTTGACTCTTATCTTAAAGAGTCTATTTTGGGTCGTGCAATCAAAGAGAAGAAGATATCTGTATCATTTGTGAATCCTCGTAAGTTTGTGACAGGTAAATACAGAAAAGTTTGGCCTGATGGTAATATATCAGCCCAGGTAGACGAACGCCCATATGCAGGTGGCCCAGGAATGGTGATGATGGCTGAGCCGATAATTAAAGCGGTAGAAAATGTGACTAAAAAACTTTCTAAAAATAAAAAGAATAAGCTATTGATTATAAATTTTGTTCCGTCAGCGGAGAAATTTACAACTGAAGTCGCCAAGAAAATTTCAAAGAAATATACAGATATAATTTTGATTTGCGGACGATATGAAGGTATAGATGCTCGTGTAGATAAAATTCTAAAGACTACAAAATATTCGATAGGAGATTATGTTCTTACGGGAGGGGAGATACCAGCGATGATTTTAATAGACTCCCTTTCTCGTCAAATAGAAGGAGTTTTAGGGAACTATGATTCACGAGAGGAAGAGAGGGTGTCTAGTAGCGAAATTTATACCCGACCAGAAGTCTTAATTCATAATACTAAAAAGTATAGGGTCCCGGCAGTCCTATTGTCTGGCGATCATAAAAAAATAGAGGATTGGAAGAAGAATAAATAGTAATTTCTAAAATATCCCTTATAATAAGGGGATATTTTAGTATATATTGACATTTATTCAAATATTTGTTTTAATAAGATAAATTAAAAATATTTAAAATATAAGTTGGTCATAGGAGGGCCATTGAAATGAGGAACAAAAATGTAAATTTCAAGAGTATTCATGAGCAAAAAATGGATTTTGACTTTTCTTATGTGGAAATACAGAATCTAGCGATTGAAAAGTGGGGGCAAGACATTGGGAGTAAATCTCCATCATATTTCCCTAAAAAAGGAGACTCGATTTTTGTATTTAAAGGGGTTGGCAGAATTCATCCACCTTTTTGTGATTGTATACACACACTTAAAGACAATGGACTTTTTTTACCCAACGTAACGGGGCTTGTATTTCTCGAAATTCTGGATTCAGTTTATAATTTTTTGAAACCGGATTCATGGATTTTAGGATTTGATGAGCTCCATCATCTGAGGTATGAAAAAAATTTCGGGCATTTTGTCCCTTGTCTTGTCAAAGGTGAGAATGGAGATTACCAATACACTTGGTTTGCAAGAAATGGCAATCTCGAGAACGATGAATATGTGCTCTCTTACAAAAAAAATGAGGATGAATAAGAATTATTCTCAAAAAATTTGATAAAGCCGTGGATTTTATAATCCACGGCTATTATTGTGTTTAATACTTGACTTTTTGTGTGAAATATTATAGGCTTACAGTCAGATTGAATAGATTGAGTTATGGCAAATCAATCCTCGTTTATTAAGGTTTTAGCATAAAAAAGTGTTAAAAAATATCATTGCCAGTAATTATAAATAAAAATCACCTAGGTTTGGTCACCTCGGCATTTTTTCGTTTTTTAGTGTTTATATATTTTATATGAAAAAATCAGACACAGTTGAGAAGAAGTATTTTTCCCGTTACAAGAAGCCACTAGTTCCGTTTCCAAATCTTATTGAAGATCAATTAAATTCTTTTAATTGGTTAGTAGAGAAAGGAATAAAAGAAGTATTCAAGGAATTCTCACCAATAAACGACTATTCAGAGAAAAAGTTTCAGTTAGATTTCACTTCATTTTCTCTTGGAGAACCAAAGTTTGATGAAGAATATAGTAAAATAAATAAATTAACTTACGAAGGTCAACTAAAGGCCCGCGTTAAGCTTTTGAATAAAAGCATAGGAACTTCCAAAGAACAGGAAATTTTTATGGCTGATGTGCCATTAATGACCAAGCATGGCACTTTCATAATAAACGGAGTAGAGCGCGTTATCGTTGCCCAGCTCACACGTTCTTTCGGAGTATTCTTTACAGAACAAGAAATGAAAAGTAAACGTTACTTCGGAGCAAAAATAATTCCTGCACGCGGAGTTTGGATAGAAATTGAATCAGATACAGATGGTGCTATATATGTACGTATAGATAAGAAAAGAAAATTCTCTATAGCGTCACTCTTACGTGTATTAGGACTTGTGAAAGACGAAGATATGATAAAGGCATTCGGAGATAACGAAGAGATACAGAAGGTTATAAAGACTTCTATTGAGAAAGATCCAGCCAAGACTCTCCACGATTCATACATAGAGATATACAAGCGTCTTCGTGATGGAGACCTAGCAACCTCTGAAAACGCAAAGGAATTTATGAATATTCTCCTATCAAGTGAGCGTTATGACCTTTCCCCTGTTGGACGTTTTCGTTTCAACAAGCGCTTTGAGAAGAATATGGATGAAAAAGAGATGGAGCGCCGTACTATATCAGTTGAAGATGTTGTCACTATAATAAAGAACATAATTGACCTCAATAATGATCCTCATTCAAAGGGTGATGATATAGACCATTTGGGTCAACGCCGTGTCAGATATGTAGGAGAAATGTTCCAACAGAAAATTCGTACAGGTATGGCTCAAATAAAGAGAAATGTTCAAGACCGTATGTCGACTATTGATGTCGGTACTACTATGCCTATACAGATAATCAACCAACGTCCACTCCAAGCTCGCATAAAGGAATTCTTTACTGCAAACCAGCTTTCACAATTTATGAACCAAGAAAATGTAATGGCTGAAGTTGAGCACTTACGTATTCTTTCCGCTCTTGGTCCTGGAGGTCTTACACGTGAGAGAGCAGGACTCGAAGTTCGTGACGTGCACACATCTCACTACGGAAGAGTTTGTCCTATACACACACCTGAAGGTCCAAACATCGGTCTTATACTTCACCTTTCTACTTATGCAAAAATAAATGAGTTTGGAATTATTGAGACTCCTTATATAAAAGTTAAGAATGGAAAGATTACGAGTGAAGTTGTTTACCTAAATGCTCTAGAAGAAGAGAAATACAACATTGCTCACGCCGGTATTGATTATGATGCAAATGGGAATATACAAGACGATAAAGTTGAAGCTCGCTTGAAAACAAAGCCAGGTATGATATCAAAGAATGAAATTGACTTTATAGACGTAGCTACCAACCAGGCTTTCTCTGTTGCAACGAGTATGATTCCATTCCTAGAACATGATGATGCTCACAGAACACTCATGGGAAGTAACATGCAGAAACAGGCATTACCTTGTATTATTCCTGAGATTCCTTTGGTTGCTACAGGCATAGAAGAATTAGCAAGTAAAGATTCAGGACGCTTAATTGTTGCGGAAGTTGCAGGAGTTGTATCATATGTAGACGGCAAGAAGATAACAGTTAAAGACGAAAAGGGCAAAGATCATACATATCCACTTATAACATTTTCCCGTACAAACAATTTCTCGATATTCCACCAGCGCCCTTCTGTTTCTCTTGGAGACAAAGTAAAGCGTGGACATGTTTTAGCTGATACAAGTACTACAGACCATGGACAGATTGCACTTGGACAGAATGCTCTAATAGCATTTATGTCATGGGGTGGAGCAAACTACGAAGATGCTATTATCTTGTCTGAAAAATTAGTTAAGCAAAGTAAGTTTACAAGTATCTATGTTACAGAATTTATCTGTAATGTTCGTGATACAAAACTTGGACCTGAAATAACAACTCGTGATATTCCAAATGTAGGTGAAAACAAGCTGAAAGATTTGGACGAAGACGGAATTATCGTTGTAGGGGCTGAGGTTACAGAGAACGATATATTAGTAGGTAAGATCACTCCAAAAGGAGAGACTGAACTTACTCCAGAGGAAAGACTACTCCGTTCAATCTTTACAGAAAAAGCTCGTGATGTAAAAGATACATCACTACGTCTTGAACATGGAAAGAAGGGTAGAATTGTCGGTGTTAAAATATTCTCACGTGATAAGGGACATAATCTTGAATCAGGAATCATAAAGAAAATTATTGTTGAAATTGCACAAATAAGAAATATTTCAGTTGGAGATAAACTTTCTGGACGTCATGGAAACAAGGGTGTTATATCAGTTATATTACCTGAAGAAGAAATGCCATTTATGGCTGACGGTACACCTGTAGATATAATCCTTACTCCACTTGGAGTTCCATCTCGTATGAACCTTGGACAGATTCTTGAAATGCATCTAGGTTATGCGGCTCACACACTAGGATACCAGGCTATAGTTCCTCCATTTTCTTCAGCTACAGTTCCTGAAATTAAAGCAGAACTTGTAAAAGCAGGAATGCCAGAATCTGGAAAAGTGACTTTGTATGACGGACGAACAGGAGATGCCTTTGAGCAGGATATTGCTATAGGATATATGTATATGCTGAAGCTTCACCACATGGTTGAGGACAAGCTACATATGCGTTCTATCGGTCCTTACTCTCTCATTACACAACAGCCTCTCGGTGGTAAAGCACAAGGCGGAGGACAGCGTTTTGGAGAAATGGAAGTCTGGGCCTTGGAAGGTCACGGAGCTGCCTACTCTCTACGTGAAATGCTTACAATCAAGTCTGATGATATTATGGGTCGTTCACAGACATTCGACGCTATTATCAAAGGCAAGCCAATCGGTGAACCAAATGTCCCAGCATCATTCAATGTGTTGCTAAACTACCTACGTGGACTATCACTTGATGTAGAACTTAAAAAGTCGAACGAATAATTAATCATAATATCAATCAATAAATATATATGAAAATAATAGATACAACAGATTTCGACTCAATAACACTTAAGCTCGCAAGCCCAGAGAAGATAAAGGAGTGGTCATATGGAGAAGTCACAAAGCCAGAAACTATAAACTACCGTACAGGACGTTCAGAGCGCTCAGGTCTCTTTGATGAGAGAATATTTGGTCCAGAAAAGGATTATGAATGTTACTGTGGAAAATATAGAAGAATTCGTTATAAGGATATAATTTGTGAAAAATGTGGAGTTGAAGTTACTCGCTCTATAGTTCGTCGTGACAGAATGGGTCACATCGAGCTAGCTAGTCCTGTTTCTCATATCTGGTTTCTACGTGGAGTGCCAAGTCGCATGTCTACACTTCTAAATATATCAGTTTCAGACTTGGAAAAAGTTATTTACTTTGCTGGATACATAATAATCAAAGTTTCATTAGACGAAAAAGAAACTATAACTAAAAATCTTGAGAGTGAATTTAAATCAAAAATTAAAAGTGCAAACAATGATGAAGAAAAAGAGAAGCTAAAAGAACTTTTACTCAATACTAAACGTGAAATTGCTGAAATAATGCCCGGTAAAGTTTTGAATGAAATTGCTTATCACCACTACGGACTAAAATACGGAAGTTGTTTTGAGGCAAGTATTGGAGCCGAAGCTATATTTACAATCTTTAAGAATCTTGATTTAGAAAAATTAAAGAATGAAACTTTGGCTATGATACCAAAGGCTTCAAGTATAGATAAAGAAAAGCTTGAAAAGAGAATGTCTCTAATCCGTTCGATGATGCACTCAGGAATCAGACCAGAATGGATGTTCCTAACAGTTATACCAGTTATCCCTCCAGCACTTCGTCCGATGGTTGCTCTTGACGGTGGTCGTCACGCAACTTCAGATTTGAATGATCTCTACAGAAGAGTTATCAATCGTAATAATCGCTTGAAGAAACTTAAAGAGATTGGTGCTCCAGATGTAATCTTAAGAAATGAAAAAAGAATTTTGCAGGAAGCAGTAGATGCTCTCATAGATAACTCAATCGCAAAGCAAAATGATTCTCAAGCGACATCTGCTTCTCAGAAGCGTGCACTGAAGTCTCTCTCTGATAATTTGAAATCAAAGCAAGGATTGTTCCGTCAGAATTTGCTTGGTAAGCGTGTGGACTATTCAGGACGTTCTGTTATCGTTGTGGGTCCTCAACTAAAGCTTAATCAATGTGGACTTCCAAAGCATATGGCTCTTGAGCTTTTCCGTCCTTTCGTAATTTCTAAAATTCTTGAGACAGAACTTGCTTTCAACATTCGTGGTGCCAACCGTCTAATAGAGGAAGGTGTGCCTGAAGTTTGGGCAATACTAGAAGAAGTAATTCGTGGTAAATATGTTCTTCTAAACCGTGCTCCTACTCTTCACAGACTAGGTATTCAAGCATTTAATCCGATTCTTATTGAAGGTCACGCTATTCAAGTCCACCCACTAGTTTGTGCTGGATTCAATGCTGACTTCGATGGTGACCAGATGGCTGTCTACGTACCTCTTTCAGATATGGCACAAATGGAAGCTCGCGAATATATGGCTTCAAATAAAAACTTGCTTAAACCTCAGGATGGTTCTCCTATTGTTATGCCAAAGATGGATATAGTACTCGGTTGTTACTGGATGACAAAATCTGTAAATGATGAAAAGGGAGAAGGTATGGCTTTTGCAAGTCCAAACCAAGCTATTACAGCTTTTGATTTAGGCATTATTACATTCCGCGCAAAAATTAAAGTTCTCGGTACAGAAAAAGTTCGTTATTCTCGTTTTGAAAATAAACCATTTGAGACAACAGTTGGAAGATTATTCTTCAATACTATTTTTCCAGATGATTTTCCTTATCTAAATGAAGAAATAACAATTAAGCGTATGTCTCTACTTGTAGATGAACTTATTGTTCACTATGGTATCGATGCAACGCCTAAATTCCTCGATAAGATTAAAGATTTTGGCTATCAATATGCTACTTATTCAGGAGTAACTTGGGGAATAGATAACCTAACAGTACCAGAGGGTAAAAAGGAAATAGTAGCAAAATTTAGAAAAGAAGAAGAAATAGTTCGTGAACAGTTTGCTGATGGTCTACTATCTGAAAATGAACAGTATCAAAAAGTTATAGAGATATGGGAACATGCTAAAAAAGAAATTGAAAAAATAATTCCAGCAACACTAGATCCTAAGGGCTCTACTTATGACCTCATTACATCGGGTGCAAGAGGAAGTATGGGTTCATTAATACAGATGTGTGGAATGAAAGGTCTCATTGTGAATACATCAGGTGCAACACTCGACTTCCCAATTATTCCATCATACATAGAAGGTCTTTCACCACTTGAATACTTCATTACTACTCACGGTTCACGTAAAGGTGCCGCCGACACGGCCCTCAACACAGCTAAAGCTGGTTATCTAACTCGTCGTCTAGTAGATGTGGCTCAAGATGTCGTAGTGACCGAGGAGGATTGTGGGACAAAGAATGGTAAAAAGATTGTGGTTGTTGAAGGTGTATTTGCAAAGTATATACATGGACGTGTATTACTTGCCGATATAAAAGATGAAAATGGCACACTCGTATTCAAAAAGGGAACACTAATAATGAAAGAAGATGCAAGACGTCTAGAAAAGATAGGTATCAAAGAAGCATTAGTACGAACACCTCTTTCCTGCGAGACTACTCATGGAATATGTCGCGTATGTTACGGTCTAGATTTAGGACGTAACTGTATGGTAGAGCTTGGACAAGCAGTGGGAATCATCGCAGCACAAGCCATTGGTGAACCAGGAACTCAGCTTACACTTCGTACTTTCCATGCTGGTGGAGTCGCGACTGTCGATATTACTACAGGGCTTCCTCGTGTTGAAGAAATTTTTGAAAGAAGAATTCCAAAGAATCCCGCAATTATTTCTCAGACAGATGGTGAAGTTATAGATATAACTGACAATGGTAAGGAAAAGATAATTAAAGTTCTATCAGATACAAAAGCAGATGGCAAGAAGAATGAGATGGAATACACCGTTGCAAATCGTCGTCAGCCACTAGTAAAAGTTGGTTCTCAAATAAAGAAAGGAGAATTAATTACAGATGGATCAGCAGATATAAATGAAATTGTTAAATATGGTGGAAAAGAGACAGCAGAAGAATACATCGTAGATGAAATAAACAAAGTTTATGATTTACAGAGTGCTTCAATATCAAGAAAACACATTGAAATAATTATTCGTCAGATGTTCTCAAGAAAGAAGATTAAGGATGCAGGCGACACAACATTTTCTCCAGGAGAAATAGTTGAAAATATCGAACTTATAGAAGAGAACAATCGCCTAGAACAAGAAGGTGGAGGCAAGAAGGCTGAAGCTGGAACTATAGTTTTGGGTATTACTGAAGTTTCTCTCACAACTAAGAGCTGGTTATCTGCTGCTTCTTTCCAGAACACAAACCGTGTCTTGATCAATAATGCTATAAGAGGTGGAGTGGACAATCTTCGTGGACTTAAAGAGAATGTTATCATTGGTGGTCTTATACCAGCTGGAACAGGCTTTGGTGTAGAACGTCCAAGAAAAGAAGTGGAAGTTGTTAATGAGGAAAGTAATGTAGCTTAGTTTAGTATAAAGGTGTAGTTTTGTAGGTTTTAGTTTTTGACTAAAACCTACAGACGAAACCCACAATCTAATATATGTCATCATCAGTTCCGAAAATCAAAGAAAGGCTTTCCATTGTTGATGTTATCTCTTCCTACATACAAGTAGAACAATCAGGAAAGAATTTCAAAGCTAGGTGTCCATTCCACAATGAGAAGACGCCGTCATTTTTCATATCTCCAGATAGGGGTACTTACTATTGTTTTGGGTGTGGAGAGAAAGGTGATATCTTTTCTTTTGTAGAAAAGTTTGAGGGGGCTGATTTTATGGGAGCACTTAAATTACTTGCAGAGAGAGCTGGTGTGAAGCTTGAATATGAAAGAACGGATAAAGATAAAGACAAAAAAGAACTGTATTTTGAGATACTAGAAGAGGCTACAAAGTTTTTTGAAATTAATTTTGATAAAGATCCAAAGCCGCGAGCTTATTTATTGGCTAGAGGTTTAAATGATACAAGTATTAAGAATTTTAGAATCGGATTTGTAAAAGATGAGTGGAGGTCTCTATCTGACTATCTATTGAATAAGGGTTATAAAAAAGAAGATATAGAAGCCGTAGGCTTAATCAAACAGACAGAGAAAGGTGCTTATGATAGATTCCGTTCCCGCATAATGTTTCCAATCAGTGACTCAAGTGGGAGAGTTATAGCTTTCTCGGGGCGTATTTTTGGTAAAGATGACGCCGCCGAAGCCAAGTATCTAAATAGTCCCGACACACCACTATTTTATAAATCAAATGTTTTATTTGGTATAGATAAAGCTAAATCTTCAATAAGGACACGAGGCTATAGTATAGTGGTTGAAGGACAAATGGATTTGATAATGTCTCACCAGATAGGTTTTACGAATACTGTCGCAGTCTCTGGTACGGCTTTTACCGACAACGTAGTGGACAACGAATCAAAGATAAACAATTTAGGATTAATAAGGAGGCTATCTTCAAATATAATTTTTGCCTATGATGGAGACTCCGCTGGTATTCGCGCAGCAAGTAGATCGTCAATGATTGCACTTTCTCTAGATATGCAAGTAAAAGTTGCTAGCTTACCAGAAGGCAAAGATCCAGCAGATATAATAATGGAGAATGGAGATTTATGGAAAGAGATAATTAAAAAAGCCCCCGACGTTGTAAGCTTTCATGTGGATAGAATCTGCAAGAATACGAATGATATAAGGCAACGAGGAAAACAGGTACGGGATATAATATTTCCGTTCCTAATGATGATTAAAAGTTCTATAGATAAATCTTCCTATATATCACTCATTCATTCAAAAACAGGAATACCATCGGATGCGATTATTGAAGATTTTAGCGTTTACGAGAAAAGTCATCAGAGTAGCCAAAATATAGAGTCAAAAATTAATGATGTCCCAAAGAAAATAGATGTTACTTCAAGGAGAGATAATTTAGAAAAAAGATTATTTGGAATTATTTTTTGGCAAGAAAAAGATAATGTAGAGAATAATACAAAGGATATATATAAAGTATTAGAAGATAGGATTGGAGAAGATATTTTCAGAAAAATATGTGAGAGCCATGAACCATGGAAGGACATTCTCGCAACTGAGGCCGAAATGTGGTATGGTAACAGAATAAAAGATGTGCCCAGGGATCTGGAGGAGATAATGTTTAGTCTAGAAGAAGAAATTTTGAATGAACGTTTAATTTTATTATTAGATAAAATAAATCAAGGCAGGGATGAAAATGACAATTTTGATCCTGGTCCAACCTTAAATGATTATCAAAAAACAGTCGAAAGAATAGAAGAAATAAAAGGATATAGATTTAAATAATTTTATGGTAAAAAAACTTAAACAAAAAGCAAAAAAAGTTATTAAAAAATTACCCAAGAAGGTAATCAAAAAAGTAGCGAAAAAAAGTAAAACAAAGAAAGCTTCAAAGGTTAAAAAAGTTGTAAAAAAAGTTGCAAAGAAAATTGTAAAAAAGATAAGTAAAAAAATAGCAAAAAAAGTAATTAAAAAAGTTAAAACCAAAAAGAAGGCAATAGAGAATAAGCCTAAGATTAAGCACGTTTCAGCGTCAAAACAAGAACAATTAAATAAAAAACATCAGGACCAAGAAGGGAAGTCACTTTTAATGATAGAAAAGGGAAAGAAACGTGGATTCGTAACTTACGATGAAATTATTAAAGAATTTCCAGATATAGAAAACAATATTGTATTTTTGGACGATTTGTATGAGCGTTTTTCTGTGGCAGGAATCGATGTTCTTGAAGGGGGTAATTTGCTTGATATAACTGGGGATGTGGAAAAGCTGGCATTAAAATATAGTAAAGATGCAAAAACATACGACTCTATTCAAATGTATTTGAAGGAAATTGGACAGTATCCATTGATTGCAGCAAATGAGGAAAGAGATTTGGCAAAAAGAATAGAGAAAGGAGACATAGAAGCCAAGAACTTGCTCGCTCGTGCAAACCTACGTTTGGTTGTATCTATTGCAAAGAAGTATGTTGGTAGAAGTTCCGACCTTACGCTTCTAGATTTGATTCAAGAAGGGAACCTAGGCTTATTTAAAGCTGTTGAGAAGTTTGATTGGACAAAGGGTTATAAATTCTCAACTTATGCGACATGGTGGATTAGACAGTCAATAACACGTGCTCTAGCCGATCAGTCAAGAACGATTAGAATACCAGTTCATATGGTGGAAACTATTTCTAAATATAAACAAGTCGTACGTCGCTTATCTCAAGATTTGGGGCGTGAACCTCTAGTTGAAGAGATAGCAATGGAAATGAATCTAGAAGTTGAGAAGATTCACGTGATAGAACAAATAAATCAAGAAACTGTTTCTTTGGAGCAACCAATAGGGGATGACGATGACAAATCAACACGCGGTGAGTTTATTCCAGATGACAAGATTCTTCGCCCAGATCAAGATGCTTCACGTAGAATTCTATCGGACCAAATAAAGGAAGTTTTAGATACTCTATCTCCAAAGGAGAGAAAGATACTAGAGCTACGCTATGGTCTAACTGATGGGGTACAGCATACTCTGGAGGAAGTAGGACAAGACTTTGGGGTCACTCGTGAGCGAATCAGACAGATTGAAGCCAAGGTTCACGAAAAGCTACGTAATAATGAAAAGATAGCTAGACTTAAAAATTACTTCGATTAAGTTTAATAAAAATGACCAGCGGAAGCTGGTCATTTTTATTGTATTTACTTGTGAATTAATAATTGGTAATTATTAATTAGTAATTATTACAAATTGCTTGTTGTAGGAGCTGGTGCTGGAGTTGGATTGATAAGAGCAAATAATAAATCAGTATATTTCCAGAATGCATCATTACCCTTTAATTTAGCGACACACTCAGCTGCGACAATTTTATCTAATGAACCTGCATGTATTGGCCAATGACGATATATCCAAGCAATTCCACCATTTGATCCATCTACTACTTGTTTAATATCAGGTTGGAATTTTCCACAATAAGGACATTCATAATCTGAATATTCTATAATTACAATTGGTGCCTCTGCATTACCATAAACATGGTCTCCTTCTTCTTTCAAGACTACTTCACCCTTGTAAGATGTTTTTACTTTTCCAGCTGTTACTTCTGCTATGATTGCTGATACTTGTTCTACTGGTAAAGCTCCACGAATTTCGGCTTTTGAACCATTTTTACCTATGACAATTGCATATGGAGTACCTCTTTCTTCTGGCTTCAATGCCTTCATAGCACTTTCTACACTTGCTGCTATTTTTGTTTGCAAAGCAGATTTATCTGTTCCTTGTACACAAGCATCAAAATCTGCCTTTTTTATGCCTACTTGTTCTGACAAAGTTTTATCCTTACTTACCTCTGTTTTGCTTTTACCGGCGCCACTTCCACCACCATTAGTTATTAAAATAGCTAACATCACAACAAATCCTGCAACTATTATAGCTGTAGGTGTATTAATACTTAATTTTTTATCATTTTCCATGAGGTTATTATAACAGTAAACGAGGAGCAGATGCAAATGCAATTACAATTTTATTTGCATAATGTCCGAGAGCCACTGTTATATGGTAATCCATATAACAGTAAACGAGGAGCAGATGCAAATGCAATTACAATTTTATTTGCATAATGTCCGAGAGCCACTGTTATATGGTAATCCA
>CAINWY010000044.1 GCA_903854645.1 uncultured bacterium
GACCGCGGCTTCTAACGGGACGAGTCCTTTATTCTGAAACGACACGCAATACTTCCTCTGTAGATGTCACACCTGAAGCAACTAGAAAAATACCATCCTCGAGCATTGTCATCATACCCTCCTTTTTGGCCATTTTTTCTATTTCATCCGTAGAAGAATTTTTCAAAATCATTTCTTTTATTGTATTACTAACTTCTAAAACTTCATGTATCCCTATACGTCCTTTATATCCATCCAAAGAATCCTCGTTTGGCTTTGGTCTATATAAGGGTATCTCTTTCCATGAGACATTTTCCCCCACAATTTTTTCTCTCTTCAAAGCTTGCATTACTACTTCTAAATTAACAACCTTGCTAAGGGCTTCCAACTCAGCACTACTTAAAAAATATTGTTCTTTTACCTCCGAAAGTTTGCGGACTAATCTTTGCGCTATTACAGTCTTTACCGTTGATACGATTAGGAATGGCTCCACTCCCATATCTATCATACGTGGTATGGCTCCTGCGGCTGAATTCGTGTGTATAGTAGAAAGGACTAAATGCCCCGTCAATGAAGCATTCACAGCGAGAGATGCAGTTTCTCCATCACGTATCTCCCCCACCATTATGATGTCTGGGTCTTGTCGCAAAAGTGTACGTAGCCCATTTGCAAAAGTTAATCCTATTTCTGCTTTAGTTTGAGTTTGATTTATTCTTGCCATTTGATATTCAATAGGATCTTCCACTGTTGAAATATTTACATCCGGTGTATTTAAAATATCAAGCATCGTATAGAGAGTGGTTGTCTTTCCTGAGCCAGTAGGTCCCGCAGTTAAAAGCATTCCGTTTCTTTTATTCATACTGCGGTGAATTTTTTCAAGTGCATCTCCATGAAAACCGAGTCCCTCTAGGGAGAATCCTTTTGCATTTTCCCTCAGTATTCTTATAACGGTTTTTTCTCCAAAATACGTAGGCAATGTTGAAACACGGAAAGAAACTCCGCCCTGTTCATTTATAATCTTAAAGCGTCCATCTTGTGGAAGCCTCTTCTCGTCTAGCTTCAGACTAGAAAGTACTTTTATGCGTGCTACTATTCCAGGTGCTGTATCTTTAGGGAGAACCATCGCATCATGTAATATTCCATCAATACGATATCGAACTACAAGTGAATCTTCACACGGCTCAATATGAATATCGGAAGCCCCTTGAAAAATAGCATGAGATATTAATGTGTCCACAATTTTAACAATAGGTAAATCTTCTGCAAGTTCTTTCTCTGTCTTAGTATTGTCCATTAGGCTTCCCCCTAGGAAGCCTGCATCCACCACTGGCTTTATCGTATTAGTTTCTTTTTTAATTATATCTTCAAAATCTGCTTGCAAACTTTTTTTATACAAAGCTAATGCTTCTTTAATTGAATCTGAGGAAGTCATACGAGGAAGTATTCGTAGTCCTACTTTCTTCTTGATGAAATCAATAACTGGTAGATTATCTACATCGAGCATAGCTACCTCGAGCCCTAGGTCAGACTTTTTATAAGCGATTATATTACTATTACGAGCAATTGGCTCTGGAATTAAACTTAATACTTCTATAGGTATGTGCTCGCCTTTCAAACTTACAAATGGAATACCGAGTGATACAGCCTGCATGCTATTCCAGTCTTTTTCTGTGAGCATGCCCTCACTTACTAGAATAGAGCCAAGGGTTTCCTTGGTTTCTTTTGATTTTTTGAGCGCCATTGCAACATCAGTCTTGCTAACAAGACCTGAAGTATTTAAAAGTTTTATTATGGCAGACTCATCTATACGCATATGATTAAGTATACCATACCTAATAAATAAATATTACTTCATTCTAGATAAATATTTATAATTTACTAAATATTGCATAATAATTGTTTTGTTATTATTGCCGTC
>CAINWY010000045.1 GCA_903854645.1 uncultured bacterium
AAGCTCAAAAAACAATTAGATATATTTGAAAAGAGTAATAATCCAAAGCTTGGTATTGTAGCCTGCTATCTATATGTGAAGGATTATAAAACTGGCAAAAGAGTTTCCAAGCATGATAAGTACTATAGAGGAGATGTATTGAAAAAGTTAATAATTAATAATTTTCCTCTTACCTCTAGTTGTATTATGACAAAGTTATCAATCTTAAAAGAAATGGGACCGTTTGATAACCAATTCAAGGTGACCGAGGATGTGGATATGTGGCTACGAATTTCAGAAAAAGGTTATGATTTTGACTATGTACCAGAGTATTTATTAAATTATTTAGTGCACGATAGTAACATATATTATGGAAATAAAGAATTTGATGGTGAAGCTGAGTTTTTTACTTTCATAAAAAAGCATAAGGACTTGTACTTGAAATATGACTCATCATTATTAGGATATTATTACTTTGATACAAACGAATATAAATTATCCAGAAAATATCTATTTAAAAGATTATTTGATAAGGGGTTAAAAAAGCGAGAAAAGGCTAAAGCGTTTGGATATATTATTATTACTATATTCCCATTCTTAAAGAGACCATTAAAAATGTTATGGAAAAATATAAGAAATATATTTTAATTTCAAAACTATAATTTCTTGTGAAGTTTTATTAAAATACCCTTAATTCGGAGTGGCAGTAATTTGAAAAGTGGGTAAAAACAAATTTTAAAATATCCGAGCAAAAAAGCTCGGGTATATCCAGGATAAATATTTTTATATTTTTGGGAGAGTTTCAAATTTTCATTCAGTCTATCTTTTTTATTTAAAGCTCCATGGCCTAAAAAATTTACGAGAAATTTAACAGCATATATGGGTAGATTTTTCAGCTTACCTACAGTTCCTAGTTTTAGCCAAAGATCATAGTCTTCTAAGATACTCCCGGAGCTACCTACTTTATCATATGAGCTTCTTCTAAATAAGACACTAGAATTAACAAAAGTATTTATTCTCAATATTTTACGTCGAATAAACTCATCATTTTCTGTCATTAAATATCTATTTATTTCTACTCCATCTAGGTCAACATTCACAACACCCGTGCCGACGAGAACGTAATCGATATTGCTATCAAGAAATTCTACTTGCTTGGCTAGTTTTTCATTATCAATCCACTGATCATCACTATCCAGATAAGCAACATATTCACCTCGTGAAATATTTACACCATTACTTCGTGCATTGCCTACACCACTATTATTTTGATATATATACTTTATTTTGTTCATATCAATATATGAACTTAAGATATTTTTAGTATCATCCGTAGAGCCATCGTCTATTACAATAATTTCATAGTCTTTGTACGTTTGTAGAAACACACTCTCAATGGCATGTATTAAGTTTTTCCCATCATTCATAGTTGGGATGATTACACTTACTTTTGGTTTAGTAGACATATCGTATAGTAATTTTTTTCTTATTACTCAAAATTAAAGTCAGGAATATTATTCTTTGCCTCTATTAAGGCTTCATCGTAAGTTTTTTTATCCTTAGTGTCTTTTGCAAATTGGAGAAGCATGGCATGTGAAGTGCCAAGAGCAGGATATAAATCTATCGCTTTCTTATATGTATCTATAGCTTTTTTATTATCTCCGTGCCAGAAATATATTTGTGCTTCCCACCAATATACTTCAATATTTGTCGGAGATTGATTATGAGCTTTATTTATAATAGATAGAGAATTATTTGAGAGCTCTGTCTGAGACAAGAAATAATAAATACTATTAAAACGTAATAAAGCAATCTGAAGTCTGAAATCCGTATTATTTAATACTGAGACAGCATCTAAATAATTATAAAAAGATTTAACTTCTTTACCTAACGCTGGTACATCAGGCTCACTATATCCTGAATGTGTCAGCTTGTATGTAACCTCTCGAAATATATTATCAGATAAAGATGCTAAATCTCTATCATTCCCCATTGGTACACTGCTGAGTAATTTACTATAAACCAAGGACTTATCTTGAAGAATATTGTATGATAAAATTCTTTGCATACAAATGGCTTTTCTGGATGGTAAAATCACAAAATAAAACAAAAAAGCACAACTAACAACTATCAATAATAAAGCTATAACCTTTTTATCTATGTTGCTCCATTTGTATAGTAAAACTTCTTCTTTTTTAGAATGGTCTAATAATCCATAAACTATTCCAATAAATGAGAAGAGAAGAAAAATTGTTATATTTGAATCAAAGAAAAATAAATTCTGGAATAGATAAGCCGTAAAAAGTCCCACTAAAATACTGGCTTGGAGTCTCTTAATGTTATTCTTCTTGTAAACCACATAAATAGCATAAAAAATACTAACGAATAAAATTAGATACAGAAAAATTGCAGGGTACCCACCTGAAACTCCAGTATCATAATATAGGTTGTGAGCTCGATCGCTTATAGTTTCATTATAATATGAATCCTTAAATAACTTTGGATTGAAATTATCCTGAAAGGCTATGGGGAAATTTTCAGGACCATATCCAAAAAACTTATGTTCATTTATTGATTTTTGAGATATGTCCCAGAGTATAAATCTTGTATCAAGGGAAACCTTTATAAATTTTTCGTGTAAATATGTACCAGGAGTTACAAAGCTGGCCCATCCAAAAGAAAATACTACTAAAGAGATTAAAATACCGGCTATGCCTAAATTCCTATTTATTTTACTATTTGATAATGATAAATAAGTCAGTAGGATAACCCCAATACCTACAAACAAACCTAGTAGCGAGCCTTTGGAAAATTCAACAAGACTATGCTTGGCATACAAACCATATATATTTATAAATGATGGTGAAAGTAGTATTGTAACTAAAATAATAGATACTGCTATTTTCCAGTATTTATTAATAGATTTTGAAATTAACAAATATGTTCCTGAAAAAATAGAAAAAATGAAAAAGGCAGCAGAAACAGAAGAATTTCCCAATAAACCTCCACCCTTACTATATTGGAATACTTTAATAGGTGAATTAAATCCTCTCTCTGATAACCAAACAGTTATAGACAAAATAAAAGAACTAATAAGGATATATTTAAAAAGTAAATAAATATAAGATGTACCCTCTTTTTTAATAACAGAAGCTATAATTAGAGAAGATGCGAAAGAAAAATATAGAGTGAGCAACCCGGTTCCACGTTCGAAAGACGACCAAAAAGCCAAGTATGGATTTACGGCAAAAAACCCAGACAGAGTCATCCACAATATATATAAAACTAATGGTATGAAAAATAGTAACTGCTTCTTATTTAATCGATATGATTTATCGATATATATGGTATAAAGCCATAAAGGAAATAGAACGGATATAAAACCATACAATAGGAAGGTCTTCGAGCTAACGTAGTAATATAAGTAGCTTGGAAAAACAACAAGTGGTAAAAGTAAAACTAATAAACAAATTCCGTATTTTAATATAGATTCCCGGTAGAAGCTAAAACCTTTTTTTAGGTTAATTTTAATCATTTGAACATTATACCCCAAAAAACAAAATATAAAAACTAAATTTTTCTATAATTTTAATGAATTAAACAGTAAAAACGAACCCCAAATGGAATTCGTTTTTAAAATTTAATGCGGTTCTTAGAGAAGGTTTCTGTTCTTTTCTGCCTCTTCCAATAATTCTTCATTGGAAAACTTTTTCCTCTCTATAGCTACAAATGGGTCTTCTGGTTCCCCTCCTCCAGATGGACGGATCATCCTCACCCAGCCAAAGCTACTAGATAGACCCTGACTCGGATCATATGGATTTTCTCTCGTAAAGTGAATGATGGAACAATTTGGAACTCTTCCAGATTCTTCTTTTGAATTTATATAATCATTCGACATTTTAAGAGAATATCTCTCGAGAACAATTTTAAAAGTTCTCATCACATGACCGTGATTTACGATGATCACATCCTTGCCATCACATTCTCTCGATAGAGTATCGAGTACTATCTTGCATCTCATTGATACGTCTGCGAGACTTTCACCTTGTGGTGGTCGGAACAAGAATGGCTGTGTATCATAGAACTTCTGCTCCATCTCATATTTAGAATCCATATGAGATGGTGGTATGACGTTGAACAATCCACCATCACGCTCACGAAGATTAGAATCCATCATCCATAGGGCATCAGGTAGGCCGAGGTGTGCAGCGGTCTGCATAGCTCTCACATTATTTGATACAAGCATACGATAAAAATCGGTAAAGTTATTCTTTTTGAACCACTCACCTGCTTTCTTTGCCTGACTTATACCGAGCTCTGTGAGCTTGTATTGGGACTCGTGTAATCCTAAAAATAGATCTGAATAGACAGATTCATCCTTTGTTTGTTCAAATTGTTTTCGCACGAGGTTCCCTTCTGATTGTCCATGACGGACAAGGAACAAATTTTTAGGCATTGCCATAATTATATTTTTTAAATTAAACAATAATGCATTCTTATTTTCAAACTATCATATACCCCCGTAATAGTCAAAATACATTATATTATTCTACAACTATAGTCCCCTTCATCATCTTATGAAAATTACAGTGATAATTTTCAGTAGTAATACCATTAAAAACAAAACTGAATGATTGTCCAGGTGATAGAGTTGGCGAATTTAATAGATTACCAGAATCAGATGTAACAGTATGTGGAACTTTATCATTATTTATCCATGTTACTTTTGTACCATTTTTAATTTTTATAGTAGCAGGATCAAATGTAAAATTAATTATATTAATACTTACTTCTGAAGTACTAGATTGCGGTGATACCTCATTTGAATTACTTTTTGTCTCTGTAGGGATAATAGGTAATTCATTAGTTCTACCTGGCTTTTTATTTATAGACCCAAAAACTAAAATTCCGCCAACAAAAACTATCAATATTATAATTACAATGTATATTTTCTTCATATTTTATAAAACTTAATTAATTTTTAAAATGGATATTATTTTACGATTTACATAATATCCTCCTACAAACGCTGCTATATGAACTATCCCAAATGCTATACCGGTGCCCAATATTCCCATTCCTAAAAAAGTTAAGCCCTCAAGTGGTATTCCGAATGGATAAAAGTCAAAAACTGCAGGCAAAATATTGTAATAAGTTCCCCATATTGATGCTACTACGAAACCAGCGATTAAAACCTTTGTAAATCCATTTTTCTCTAAATTAAAAATTGAAAGAAAAATAAATGAAAAAACTATATACAAGGTCATTTTAGCAAGAAAGTATGGAATGGTTTCCATAGGGTTTGAAAATATCAAGTGAGAAAAATAATCAATTAGAAACACCCCGACAACAGATATAATAATAGAACTTAAAATTAATTTTTTCATAAAATTATTATAACACATATCAAAATACAATTACACAAATCTTTGCTTTGTATATTTATTTTTCTTACATGGTAACTTAATTACAGTTTTGAGTAATTTCAATTTAGGCATTAGACCTCTTTTCCCCAAGGTTTTAGATAAATGAAAGATATTAAAGCAACAGTTGATAAAACTGCGGCAAATATAAAGGAAAAGGAAGGATTGAAAACCCATAGTAGCCCCGCGATTACAGATGCTGGTAGATATAGGATACCAGTAATGAAACTATATGTTCCTAATGCTGTAGCCCTTCTCTCCTTTTGTACATCAGTGATAAATGCTTTGCTCTGGGCCTCGTCGATACTATAGAAAATACCATAGAGCAAAAATAGAACTATGATCTCCCATTTTGTTGTTGCGAATATAAAACCAAGACACATAACGAGGTATGTGATATACCCTAATCCTATGATATATTTTCTGCCGATTATATCTCCAATTTTTCCTACTGGTATAGAAATTAAAACAAAAGAAACATTAAAAAGCGCATAGAGCAATACAACATCTTGTATTGAAAATCCCACACTATATGCTTTCAAAAGTAAAAAACCAAAACTAAAATATGCCAGAGAAAACAAGCTTGCCGGAATTAGGAATTTTTTGAAATTTGCGCTCAGTGTCCCCCATGCTGCGAAAATATTTTCTCTCTCATGTGGAGTTCCGGGACGGTCCTTCATAAAAGCCAGAACTATGATAGATAGAAGAGCCCCGATAATAGCTATCAAAAATATCAGGTGAAAAGTACTGAGCCCCTGACCATATCTACGCAGTAGAAAGTATGCTACAAGTGGGCCCAATACGGCCCCTAGCTTGTCCATGGCCTTGTGTATACCAAAGGAATAGCCCATCTTATCCTCCTCTGCTAGTGATGATAGCCATGCGTCTCGTGGTGATCCACGGAAACTTTTACCTAGTCTTTCTATAATTCGAAAGGAGGCCAAAGCAGCTACAGATGAACTAACGAGAAGAATGACTTTTGCTACAGTTGAGAAGCCATACCCCATTAGAGTATAGGATTTCCTCTTCCCAGTTTTGTCCGACAGCCATCCAGAAAAATAATCGAGAGACGAAGCAGAAAAATCAGAAAACCCCTCTATAATACCGAGTAGTGAAGATGACGCACCGACGACAACTGTAAAGAATATAGAGAATACGGAGAAGATTGCTTCAGAACTTATATCAGTCAAGAAACTCACAAAACCAAGTTTTAAAATGTCCGGGTGTACGTAGAATTTATTCTTCATTATTTATATCTTTATTATTGTGTTGGATTACATTTTCCATTATAGAAATCGAGTGTAGGACACTTAGATTTATTCTTAAATGTACAGACAGAATTCTTTACAGCTAGTGTCTCTCCTCCGTACCAAGCACAATACTTCTGGTCTATACTATCAAAGCCAGTAGTTTTCACACCACCCAGAGGGCACTCTTTGCGGTACAGTGCCCATTCTTCACAGGCTCTATTGTCTGCAAAGTAACAGAGACCATACTCTCCTCCTACTCCATTTTTCTCTATTCTCAGACTTCCTCCAGCTTTGGAACAGTTTACGGATGCTGGATTGGCTATCAATGTTGTCCCACTTCCATCTGCAATATTGTTTGGTGCAACTTCTACACAGTCTCTAAATGTAGTCTTGTCCCCCTCTGTTATGAAAGCTGTGTTCCCCTTGTTCCAGAAAACAAAAGATTCATCTGTATTTGTATAGCGTACCCCGGAGGCAGATATCCCTTGCAAAAGGAGCATGCTTCTCTTGTCGCTTAGATTGAGTTCTACTTTGTCCTTTGATATTAGAGCTTGAATACTTTTCTTTTCTGCACAGCTAAAAGTAACATTATTTATAATGTCTTTCTTCATCTCTACTACGACTGGCGCCTCTACTATTTTCTTTACAGGTTTTTTGTAATAAGTGAGAGCAAAGAGACTGATACTGATCATTATTAGAATTGCTACAATCAAATTTTTATTCATAGATTAATTATACCACTCGTTTGAAATTATAAATATAAAAGTTTCATTTCTATTGTTTGACTATATTGAGACTGACAATATTACTCGGTGTATTTATGAGTGTGCTATCTACCGATGTGTAGTCATTGTAGGCATAGACAGAATAAGTATCTGGATTTACATACTGGGGAATATAGAACCAGAGTAGCTTTCCATTTGGTGAGAAATACTGCGGGATTACAGAGAGTTTATTATATATTCCTTCGAGCTTTACTTTTGTCAGACTATTAAAGCCATTCCCGTATAGCATCACTTCCGTCTTTGCATCATTTATTGCTGTTGCGGGCATTATGTTGGTTATCATGAGTGGCGTCTCTTTAATTGTGAATAAATCACTTTTGATATTTAGTATTGAATTATTGGAAAGCTGATCTACTATCACTATCCTATACTTGCCAGGGCTAGCAGTCGTGTATTGTTCATCGGACATAAAGATCTTGCCGACGGTCCAGATGTATTGATTTATATTTGATTGATTGGTAGCTATATATCCAGCCCCTGAGCCATTCACATCCTCTATCAATATATTTATGACTCTGCCAGTATTGTCTCCCGTCCATTTAATCATAAAAGTATTACCTGTTGTCACTTCTGTCCCCAGTGTAGGAGCCGAGAAACTATTCACTGATTTAAATACTGGAGTAGGAACTACTGCCACTGTTGATTTTACAACTGGAGCAATTGGTGTAGTGGTCGTAGTTGGTGTTGTAGTAGTAGTGGTAGGAGTAGTTGAGCAACTAAGCTTTTTTATCATTGCTCTTGTCTGTGGGCCTACAGAGCCAGTAGGACTTATCTTCTGGGATATCTGGAACTTCTTTACAGCAGCATATGTGAGCTTGCCATAGGAGCCACCAGTAGTCTTGGAAGCGAGATAACCATTCGTATATAGGAAATCTTGAAGCATTGAGACCTCTTTGTCTTTCATTAATTTCTTTGCATTATAATTTAAACTTTTAGT
>CAINWY010000046.1 GCA_903854645.1 uncultured bacterium
AGAATTAAGAATTAAGAATTGGGAATCGGTTAAGATTGCCAATGAATAACTATAATAGATAACTATAGCTATATGCCATTTGGTATTAATGATATATAGTATTAAATTTTCAATGATCTTATCCCTTCTGTGGGGCTATGAACCACACATATAGAGATACTATATACTAGCATATAATGCATAAAAATGCCAATACACTAGTACACAATATGATTATATAATGGGGGGGATATATATGCAAGCAGGGGTGTGGATAAGTGGGTGGGGGTAGTATAACCTTTATTTAGATAGCTCTTCTAAAAGGGTACGAGAATTTTTTACTAAAAATTCTCTGAAATCTTCGCCTCGACAGTCTCAGAACCCCCTTTTATAAGACTATCTAAATGACGGTTAGAGGCGAAAAGATAGGGGGATTTTGGGGAGCTTTTGAGTCCTTTGGCCGTATTTGGAATAGTTCCCGAGAAGGAACTTGCGCAGGCCGACTGGGCCGAGCAACTAGAAAGCAAACTGCTTTGCTTTCTAGGCGGTGACTTGGCAAATGTCGTTGTCGTAGACAGACATTAGCGGGCATTTTTTATCCTCATTATATACGTGTCCTTCGAGGGAAGCTATTCCAAAGAAGGCCACTCTCTACGAAAAAGCTATTCTGTAATCGCCTCAATACAGGTGGAAAGATAGGGGGATTTTCTACGAAAATCCCCCTATAGAAATATCCTTATTTTATAAGGATATTTTAGTCTTTTAGAAAAAAGATTCTGGCTTTCTCTTTGCCTAGAGAAAGCTCAAAATCTTTGATAATACCGTGGAGAGTTCCCTTTTTGATATTGTCGTGTAATGGAATAGTAATATGAAAAGAAGACCCATCTTGCGAAAGGGTCATACGTACATGACTGCCAACTGTCCTCTTAACAATAAAACCATTAGATTCAAAAATCTTCACTAGTTCTTTGCCAGAGAATTGTTTGGTCTTAGGCATATTCCAAAGTAGAAGGTAAGGCAAAATTAACCATAATAGGCAAAGAATGAGAGGCTACTTTGTCCTCACCAAAATGGCATTCTACGGCTTCTTTTATATTTAAAACGGTCTCGTCTAAGGTCTCGCCTTGTGTGTAAATAGAATACCCAACAGCCTCTGCTGTATAGCCGCCTTCTTTAGAAGTTTGAATAAAAAATTGTATAACATTTGGCAATTTCATAATCCAAAGTATAACACGAAAGAGTGCTTGCAAGCAAGTAAAATACGCCCCCGAAAGCGAAGCTTTTAAACTACAATTACGAATTAATAATTAGGAATTAGGAATGAAATGAGCCCCAAAACACGTCGTGTTTTGGGGCTCATTTAGGCTTGTTTCTTAGTCTGTTTTTTAATTCGTAATTCTTAATTCGTAATTCGTAATTCTTAATTCTTAATTACCGCTTGGTAGCGGGACCAGCGTTTGGAGCCGGTTTTCTTGATCTGTCCTTTTAGGACGAGAGAGTTGAGCTCGCGCTGGATGGTCTTCTCGGAGCAATCGGTGAAGGCTATTGATATGTCCTTTATGGAAACCTCCTTGGTCGAGTCACTGCCAGTGATGTCCTTTATCAAAGAGAGGATTTTATTGGTTCTTTCTTGTTTGTCAGGGACAGAATTTATATGACTTCTAATTGCTGATGTCTGACCCATAGAAGGTCTCGAGACAGAGTTTGTAAAGGACATATTGTTGAAGTTTGTCCTTTTGTCCTTTATCATATTTTTATCATTTATTTGAGAGTTTTCTTCTGGCAAAACTGGTAGAGAAAACATCTCCTCGTCTAGTGTAAAAGTGAAGTGCTTGTCCTTGGTCTTGTGACCTAGTAGCTCCCCTATTAGTACACCGAATTCCTTCTTCAAGATCATCGTATTCATCTCTGAAATAAAACCAACTGTGTATGCAATTTCTACAAAGGAAAGTATCTCGTCTACCCTCGCCAAAGAAGTAGAGATGTGGAGCTGCTTGTGCTCGGGTTTCAGGTTTGAAAGCTTGTGCATATCGGACAACAATTCCACCCCTAGCTCGCGGAGCTTGGCCTTCAGGGCATCGTCCGTCTCCATACAATCGGTGACCATATATAATGCCGTGACTAGCTTCTCTGTCTTTTTGTTTACAAACTCGTAAACATGTTTACTGCCCAATGCTTTTATGTCTAGGACATTTACTTGTCCATATGAATTTAACCCTGTCTTTTGGTTGTCTTTTTCATTATTCATAGTGTCTTTTTACGCCATGGCGAGATTATTTATGTCTTTAATGCGTCCATTATACTCTGATTTTTCTAGGGCGCAAGTGGGAGAAAAAATCAGAGTAATTACCAATTAAAAATTACAAATTAACAATTGGAATTCCTATAAATATGGATGCTTATTTGAAATAAATGATATGCCCATTGGTTGATTATATTTGGGGTAGATTTACTGGTTTATTTAATTTGTAATTAGTAATTGGTAATTAATAATTAATATTTTTTGTGATATAATATCAATATATTTATGGCAAAAAAAGATGAAGAAGAAGAGTTTGAAGATGAACCAAAAAGAGGCAAAAAGTCTACCAAAAATAGACGCAAGAAAGTAGAACTTAAAGAAGAAACTACAGAGAGTCTATGGGGCGTCAGCATTCTCGTTTTGGGTCTATTAATAGCATTATCAATCTTTCACTTGGCGGGAATTGCAGGAGACTTCATATATAAAATATTGAGCTCATTTTTCGGTTTTGGGTACTATCTACTACCTATCATTCTAGGTATCGTGGGTGTTTCTTTTATGCGCGAAGGAAAGTTTTGGATTGCTCGTATACATGCACTCATGTCTCTCTCACTCCTACTCTCTACACTCGGTATTATGGATCTCGCTTCAAATGGAAATGGTGCGTCTGTCACTCTCACATACGGTGGAATACTCGGGAGTATGATAGCTTGGCCATTCGTAAAACTTTTCGGAATCTATGGTGGGATACTCCTACTCGGTACCATACTCATCGTCTCACTCCTCGTACTCTTCAACGAGAAGCCAAACCTACTCTCACTATGGTATAGACTAAAAGAATTCATGACTAGGGATGTAACCGTGCCATTCATAAATTCAGAAACAAATGAAAATGAAGAAAAAATTACAAAAAAGGAAACAGTAGAACCTGCTCAAGAACTCGAATACGAAGAGGTTGCAATGAAGGTAGAAAAAGAAGGACTACTATCCCCAAAGAAAAAGTTCAAGACGAACTACGTCCCTCCCCCACTAGAGCTCCTAGAAAAAGATAAAGGCAAGCCAAACATCGGAGACATGAAAGGCAATACGAACATCATCCAACGCACACTTCTAAACTTTGGAATTCCTGTAGAGATGGATGAGGTGACAGTAGGACCAACAGTCACTCGATATGCATTGAAGCCTGCCCAAGGGGTAAAGCTCTCGCGTATCGTCGGACTCCAGAATGATCTCGCCCTCGCCCTCGCTGCACACCCTATCCGTATAGAGGCACCTATCCCTGGCAAGTCACTCGTCGGAGTAGAAATCCCAAACAAGGTGAAGTCCACAGTGGGACTCGCAACCCTCCTCGCAGATGATAAATTCCAAAACTCTCCAAAGCCTCTCACTGTCGCACTCGGCCGCGGACTATCCGGCAAAGCAGTATTCGGTAACCTCGCAAAGATGCCACACGCCCTCATCGCCGGAACAACCGGATCTGGAAAATCTGTAACTATCCACTCCATCATAACTTCCCTACTCTATAGAAATGGACCAGATGATATGAAGCTCATAATGGTAGATCCAAAGAGAGTGGAACTCACACTCTATAATAAAATCCCCCATCTACTGACTGATGTGATAACAGACCCAAAGAAGACGATATTCGCACTCAAGTGGGCAGCAAAAGAAATGGATCGTAGATACGACGTGCTCCAAGCCGAGTCTGTGCGTGATATAGAATCCTATCACTCTACTGTATATGCAAAAGCAAAAGAAGGAGAAGCAGAGAGGATGCCATATATAGTCATCATCATCGACGAGCTCGCAGATATAATGCAAGCATACCCAAGAGAGCTCGAAAGTGCTATCGTCCGCCTCGCTCAGATGTCTCGTGCTGTCGGTATCCACCTCATACTCTCTACTCAACGTCCATCGGTGAATGTCATCACGGGTCTCATCAAAGCAAACATCCCTACCCGTGTCGCTCTACAGGTCTCCTCACAAATAGATTCGAGAACTATATTGGACCAAGGTGGTGCAGAGAAGTTGCTCGGTGCTGGAGATATGCTATACGCAAGTGGAGAGATGAGCCAGCCTGAACGTCTACAAAGTGCATTCATCTCAGAAGATGAAGTAAAGAGAGTAGTCTCCTATCTCCGAGATGCATATATGGATGAAATACCAGAACAGATAATACTCACAGGAAACATAGAGAAAGGTGGAGGACTATTCAGTGATAGCCTAGAGGGAGGAAGTGGTGGAGACGATGACCTATATGAAGAAGCGAGAGAGACAGTGATAAGAGACCAGAAGGCTTCTACATCATATCTACAAAGGAAGCTAGGAGTGGGATATGCCAGAGCAGCCAAACTCATAGATATGCTAGAGGATCATGGCGTAGTAAGTGCTGGAAATGGGGCAAAACCTCGTGAAGTATTGGAAAAAGGTATGAATAATACCGATGATATTGTGGTTGGGAATTAGTGGTATAATGGGGGGGGTAAGGGAGGGGCTACTATCTGAATAGCTCTCCTAAAAGGGTACGAGAATTTTTTACTAAAAATTCTCTGAAATGTTCGCCTCGACAGTCTCGTATTCCTTACAGGAACAGTACACCTTTTGGATACTTTGGTTACAAAGATATCTCAAAAGGTCTTGTGGAAGCTCCAGGTGTTCGCTTCCTCACCCTTTTATGAGACTATTCAGATATTCGCCACAGAGGGAAAGATAGAGAAAATTTTTGCTAAAAAATTTTCTCATAATATAAAATAAATACATGACGGAGATTAAAAATAAAAATTTAAAATGGTGGCTAGGAATTGCATCTTGTGTGGTACTCTTTTCGTTTATTGGGGTTTTTAGTTACTTGAAGATGTCTTTCATATTGAATGGCGTAGAAATACAGGCAAAGATAGAAAGAAATGGTGACTCCTCTATAGCTACAGTAATAGGAAAAGCAAAGAATGCTACATACATAAGTCTAAATGGTAGAGAGATATATATAGATAAAGACGGCAGCTTCAAGGAGACAATCGCATTTATACCGGGGTATTCCATAGTGACGATAGATGCGATAGATAAATTCGGTAAGAGTAAAGAAAAGAAATTCCCGATGGTTTACAAGGAAGCATCCCCTGCGGTCGCAATGAATAGTGATAGTATTATTAATAATTAATAT
>CAINWY010000047.1 GCA_903854645.1 uncultured bacterium
GAGAGATGATATAGTTTTAATTTCTGACAAGGAGCACAACTCAAATCTGGTTCCATGGCTTTTGCTTCGTGACAAGATTGGCATAGTAGTAAAAATAATAAAATCAAATGAAGATGGTAGCTTCAATCTGGATAATTTATCAGGTATGATTTCTGGGGCCAAAATAGTCTCGATAGTTTATACTTCCAATCTAGATGGGGTTACGAATCCAATCAAAGAAATAGTGGATATTTCCCACAAGAATAATGCTTTGGTTTTCCTAGATGCTGCACAGTCCATGGCGCACCACAGGATAGACGTAAAAGATTTGGATATTGATTTTATGGCCTTTTCTGGACATAAAATGCTAGGGCCCACTGGTACTGGAGTGTTATATGGAAAATATGAATTATTAGATAAAATGGACCCTTTCATTGTAGGTGGGAATACAGTCTCGTCCACTACTTACACTAGCTATGAATTTTTACCAGCGCCAGAAAAGTTTGAAGCAGGATTACAGGACTATGCCGGTATTTTGGGTTTGAGTGAAGCTATCAAATATTTGAATGGTTTAGACTTTAAAGATATAAAAGAACACGAATTAAAATTAAATACTTATATAACAGAAGAATTAAAGAAGATCCAAAATATTAAAATTATCGGCCCAATAAATCCAAGAGAGAGATCAAGTATTATAAACTTTTATATAGAGGGGGTAGACATGCACAAGATAGCCATAATGCTAGATGAGATGGCAAATATAGAGGTACGTTCAGGGCGCCACTGTGTACATTCATGGTTTGAAGATAAAAAGATACTGAATTCATTGCGTGTCTCATTTTATATTTATAATACTATGGAAGAAGCAGAAATACTCATTAGAAATCTTAATAAGATAATTAAAATATTATAATTTATGCCTTGTATTATAGCCTTAATAATATTTGGAATAATGGGAATATTTAGTGCTTCCCACAGGGAGCTCGCAAAAGAGGCATTTGACTGTGTATTCAGGAGGGTTACTTTTAGACCATGCAATAGTGGATTCAAAGAGAAGATAAAGGGCAGGATTTTGTCTCGACTTATTTCTCGCTCTACTTTCCTCGCTAGGATGGTAAACAAACATTATGAGATATTGTCGTGGATTTTCTTTGTCCTCATGGTAGGCAGTACTATATGGGTATTTAGTGGTGTTTATAAATTTTATGTATATGGAAGTTGTAATGGTTTGAACCAGACTGGATTTTGTGCTTTTGATCCGAGTGGAGAGAACAACAAGGTGACAGCATTGGGGGATGGTAGCACTTGTGGTATAACTCCCGCGACTGAATCGAACCTGAGTCTAAAAGAGGTGGATCTTTCTAGTTTTCCTACAAAGAATATTGGGAGTAAGGATGATGTAGTATTTATAGGTTGCTATGCTTGTGACTACAGCAGGAAAGCATATCCTGATATTTTAAAGTTGGTAGAAAATAAAAAAGCCAATTATACTTTTGCATCATATCCAGCAAAAGGGAATACCACATTTCTAGCAGAAGCCGGTTATTGTGTAAATAAAATCTATGGGGATCAATTTTGGAATTTTAACAGCTATCTATTTACCGAAGATAAAGATTTTGTTTTAAATAAAGATAATTTAAATAAAATATTAGGTAAATTTAACTTTGATACCAAAAAAGTAAATGATTGTATAAACAGTATAGATACAAAGAATATAGTAGAAAATCAGGTGAAGGAATTGAACAAGACAAATATGTATGGAACTCCTACTATATTTATAAATGGTAAAGCCTTCGTAGGCCCAAAGCCATACAGAGTCTATA
>CAINWY010000048.1 GCA_903854645.1 uncultured bacterium
AAGTCTTTGGCACTTTAAAAATAGACAATCTGTTAAAGTCTATTCAAGTAGTTGGTTTTTTTAGAAGAGCAGGGATGAATTTAAATTCTGGGTACTTTATCGGACAAGTGGTGAAGTGGTTTGTAATTGTTGTTTTTCTTCTTCCGTCGCTTAATCTTGTTTTGCCAGTTGTGGTTTTAGATAATGGCACACAGACTAATGCAGTCGCTTATTTCTTGGGAGTCATAGTGCTTGGATATTTAGCCAAGGTTGTTATTGCTGCTCTTATTTTAATAATTGCCGCAATTGTTTCTGAAGGTCTTTCAAAGGCAGTTAAGGCAGGAGCAATGAGCATGGGTCTTACTACAGCCAGTTTATTTGCTACAATTGCAAAGTATGCTGTTTGGATATTTGCTTTTATAATCGCGTTAGGACAGCTTGGAGTCGCGGAGTCTTTCATGAATACTCTTTTTGCTGGAATAATCGGAATGATTGCTCTTGGTGGTGCTCTTGCTTTTGGTTTGGGTGGTAAGGATGCAGCTGCTAGATTTATCGCAAAGGTTAATGATGAAGTTTCTCATAGAGGATAAATAGATTTTAGTTTTCTAGCTAGTTAGCTTATACAAAAAAGATGCCCATGGGCATCTTTTTTGTTATGAGTAAAATAATAGATTGATTATCTCGCAGGGGAGACCTTCTTAATGTTTGTGGACCCAAGCGGGCTCGAACCGCTTACCTCCTCATTGCAAATGAGGCGCTCTACCAGATGAGCTAAAGGCCCAAATATTATCTTGGCTATTTAATCACATCTTAGCTGTTGTTTTTATGACTCGCTACAGATGAGCTAAAGGCCCAGAAAGTATCAATTAAGATACATCTATATTACCTTATTTTTAAATTTTTGCAACTGTTATATTTTTAAATTAAAATAGTGAATATATTGCAGCTATTGCTGTAACCCCCATAAACACAGTTGTGACCCATCCGACAATATTGCTCACTTTAGAATTCTTGTAGTGACCCATTACTTTATGATTTCCACTTATTTGGACTATAAATATGAGAATTATGGGAGCTACTATGCCATTTGCTATAGCTGAATATATTAGAGCCTTAATAGGGTCAATACCAATAAAGTTTATGATTATTCCTATAATAATTGAGACGGATATGATTCCGTAGAAAGCTCTCGCTTCTTTTAGTTTACGGTAAAGTCCTTCCTTCCATCCAAAACTTTCAGATATAGCATAAGAGGCAGATCCGGCTAGTACAGGGATAGCAAGCATTCCAGTACCGATAATTCCAATAGCAAAAAGTGTTGTAGCCCATTTACCAGCAAATGGAGCAAGGGCAAGAGCTGCATCATTGGCTGTAGCAATATTTGTGATGCCATTTTTAAACAAGACACTTGCACAAACAGCAATGATGAAGAACATAACCAGATTTGAAAGGAACATTCCAGTCCATACATCTTTTCTCATTTGATTTATTTCATTTGGATTTGTTCCGCGTCTAAGGTGTACAGTTGTTTTACCTTCTTTTATTTCTTCTTCAATTTCTTGAGATGTTTGCCAGAAGAAAAGATATGGAGAAATCGTTGTACCTAAAATTCCAGTAATAAGGAGAATCTGTTCTTTTGAAAAAGATATGCTTGGAATAATACTAGCCTTTAGTAATGCTTGCCAATCCATATGGATTATTAGCCCAGTTGCTATGTAAGAGAAAAGAGATATAACAAGCCATTTTAGATATTTGCTGTATTTTTGGTAGGGGACATATATCTGCAAAACTAATCCAAGTATCCCAAATCCTACCACCAATAAAAAGAATGGAACGGTAGGTATTAAAAGTTGGAAACCTTTTGCCATCGCGCCCAAGTCAGCTCCGATATTCAATGTGTTTGCTATGAATAATACCATCGTGCATATGTATAATAATTTTCTAGAATACAAATGTTTAATGTTTGCGGCGAGTCCCTTACCAGTGACGAGAGCTATACGAGCGCACATCTCCTGAATTACAGCCATGAGAGGGAATGTCCATGCAGCAAGCCAGATGAGACTTGTACCATATTGTGCTCCAGTTTGGGAATATGTGGCGATGCCAGAGGGGTCGTCATCGGCTGCTCCCGTTATTAGTCCAGGACCAAGTTTTTCTATATATATTTCGCCCTCTCGTATATATTCTTCACCTTTTTCAAGTAATGACTCCTTCTTATCAATTAGTTTTTTTTCTTCATCCAATAGTGATTCTTTTTTTTCTATTAAATTACCTTCTTCTTTTATGATAGAGACTTTTTCGTCTATTAATTTCTTTTCTTCTATTAAAGATGCTTCAACATCAAGCATTTCCTTTTCTTTAATTGGATTTTTATTCATATGTTTCTATAATATACTATTTTTTAAGAATTTGGTACAATATTAAAGTAATTATATGCCTCTAAATAAACCAAATAAAATTCAAATAATAAAGTATGCCCCACCTCCACCGGATTTACCGACACTAGGTAGAGTAGACCCAGGGGATGTTGCATTTATAGGCCGTACAAACTATGTAGCTTCTCTTGAAGAGAAGAGGTTTGTTTTTGGCATCAAGCGTATAGACAGAAGAAGGCATATGTATATAATCGGAAAGTCCGGAGTTGGGAAATCAAAGCTTCAAGAATTAATGATCCGCCAGGATATAGCTTACGGGCATGGTGTTTGTATTATAGACCCACATGGTGAGCTTATTGAGGATATCTTGAATTTTATACCAGAAGACCGCATAGATGATGTGTGCATAATAGACCCAGGAGATGTAGAGTATCCTTCATCATTTAATCCACTCGCAAACATAGATCCGACATTTAAGCATCAATTAACTCAAGGACTGATTGAGGTTTTACGAAAGCAGTTCGGCGCAAATTGGACACCTCGTCTGGAGCACGTTTTTCGTTTTACGGTTTTGGCTTTGCTTGATTATCCGTATGCAACTATGCGTGGAATGATATCAATGCTTACCGATCGTAATTATCGTCAGAAGGTAGTTGAATATATAGAGGATGATATGGTGAAAAGATTCTGGGCTATAGAGTTTGCTGATTGGTCTGAGAAATTTGATACAGATGCTATTATTCCTCTGGTAAACAAGCTAGGACAATTCCTATCCGATCCTATGCTACGAAATATCTTTGGACAAAAAGAAAATAAAATTGACCTAGAGCAAATAATGAATGAACAGAAAATTTTACTCATAAATCTTTCAAAGGGAAAAATAGGAGAAGAAAATTCTTCCTTCTTTGGTTCTATGTTCTTAACTAAAATCAAGCAAGCTGGTATGGCCCGTGCAAGGCTTGACCCCAAAGATCGAAAAGACTTTTATTTATATGTGGATGAATTCCAGAACATAGTGACTGATACTTTTGAGAATATTCTTTCTGAAGCTCGTAAGTATGGAATTAATTTAATAATTGCCCACCAGTATATAGCGCAGCTTTCAGCGAAGGTTCAACAGGCAGTACTAGGTAATGTAGGCTCCATAGTTGCATTTCGTGTAGGTGGTGATGATGCTACAAAGTTAAAACCAGAGTTTGCACCAGTATTTGATGTAAAGGATATGATAAATCTAGGAGTAGGAGAATTTTATATAAAGATGACCATTGATGGAGAAAGTTATGATCCATTTTCAGGGGAGACATTACAGGTACTTCCTGCTACTCACCCTTCATATAGACAGAGAGTGATAGAAGCTTCTCGCCGGAAATATTCAATTTCTGCTGGGGATGCAGCACGATTAATAGCCGAAGAAGAGGCTACTATAATACGTAGTGCCCAAGAAAAAGCAGCTATTTCAGCAAATAAAACAGAAGAAAAAGGGGGAGAACCATTAATATAATAATTAATATAGAGCATAAAATCGACACGAACAGAATTTGTGATTTTTTCTGTTGGTTTACAAAATGAACTAGAGTGGTATCATTAGCAGTATAGGTCATTTAATCATTATCAGCATATATTTTATGGTATTTATATATACAACATGTGAGAATATGGATGAAGCAAAGAAGCTTGGAGGCTTGATAATCAGCAAGAAAATCGCAGCTTGTGTAGACTTTTGGCCTGTTTCGTCTTGTTATAATTGGGAAGGTAGTTTTAAGTGCCTAGAACAAGCTATGCTATTAATTACAACATTTGAAGCCAAGCTTGAGGATGTAAATGAAATAATATCTCTAAATCACACTTATAGTGTGCCTCTTATAGCAGGGGTTGATGTTCGTAGGATAAATCACCCCTACAAAGAATGGATGATGAAGGAAATAAATTAATTTATGAATTCAAAGAAAATTTTAATTTTTGGAGTATTTGACGGCATACACGAGGGCCATATACATTTTATAAAGGAGGCTAGAACACATGGGGACAACCTAGTGGCCGTTGTAGCACGTGATATTGTTGTAAAAGAATTAAAGGGTGAATTGCCAAAAGAGACAGAAGTAGGAAGGATAGAAGAGCTTCTCAAAGTACCTGAAATCGACTTGGTACTCTTAGGGGATGCAGTTATAGGATCGTATAATGTTTTGAAAGAAGTAAATCCAGATATTATATTTCTAGGATATGACCAGAGTGAATTATTAAAAGATTTAAAAAGTAAAATAAAGACAGGAAATTTGAATGAAATTGAAATAATAGTAGGAGTAGCACATATGCCAGATGAATTGCATTCGTCAATATTAAAAAAGAAAAATAAGATTAAATAATATGAAAACAAAAATAATTTTTTTACCTGGGAATGGTGGTGATGGAAATACGTCTTATGGATGGTTCCCATATGTTAAAGACGAACTTGAAAAATTGGGACATCAGGTGTTAAACCCTACTTTTCCTGATGGAGAGCTTGCTCGCCAGTATTACTGGCTCAACTTTTTAGATACACTAAATCCCGATGAGGATACAATACTGATAGGTCACTCGTCAGGAGCAGTAGCTATAATGCGTTATACAGAGAATCATAAAATACTAGGTTCTATTTTGGTAGCTCCTTGTTATACTGATTTGAATTTAGAAAGTGAAAAGCAAAGTGGTTACTATAATCTTCCATGGGATTTTGAAAATATAAAAAAGAATCAAAAGTGGATTGTACAGCTTTCTTCCATTAATGATCCATTTATTCCGATTGATGAAGCTAGATATATAAATAACAAGTTGAATACGCTATATTACGAGCTAGAGCAAGGACATTTTATGGGGGATAGAATACCTGAAATTATAGAAGCAATTAAAAGAAAAATTGGTTAAAATTTTTACAAAATTTCAAACCCTTTTTTATTTACATAAATCAAGGTATACTATAACTAATATATGGAGAATGAAATTCCACACAATCGAGACATAACCTATTTTGGTAAGACTAATTTTCGTAGTAGTAACGCTATTTTTGGTATTAAGAGGAAAGACCGTCGCCAGCATATGTACATACTAGGAAAGTCTGGTACTGGTAAATCAGTCTTACTTTCTAATCTCATAGTTCAAAATATACAAAATGGTGAGGGTGTATGCGTGGTAGATCCGCACGGAGAGACAGTAGAGGAGATTCTACATTTAATCCCTGACCACAGAGTAAAGGATGTCATTTATTTTAATCCAGCTGATACGGATTTTCATATAGGGTTTAATGTCATCCAGCTAGACGACCCAAAGTATAAGCACCTAGTTGCTTCTGGACTTATGGGAATTTTCACAAAGATTTGGGCAAATGCTTGGAGTTCTAGAATGGAATATATATTGAACAATGCCATTTTGGCACTTCTCGATACTCCCGGAACTACCTTGCTCGGTATACCTAGATTACTTGTAGATAAAGACTATCGTCAGATGATCATAGGCAATTTGAAGGATCCAGTAGTGAAAGCTTTCTGGGTACACGAGTATGAACAGTGGCGTGAACAGTTCAGAAATGAAGCCATAGCTCCTATTCAAAACAAAGTTGGGCAATTTCTCTCTACATCTATCATTCGTAATGTTGTAGGTCAACCAAAATCAACTATTGATATATTTGAAATAATGAATGAAGGGAAAATTTTCCTAGTGAATGTTTCAAAAGGACGTATAGGTGAAGATAACTCTGCATTGCTCGGAGGTATGATAATTACAAAGATTCAGCTTGCAGCGATGGAGCGTGTGCGTATACCAGAAGATGAGCGTAAAGACTTTTATCTATATGTAGACGAGTTTCAAAACTTTGCTACAGATTCTTTTGCAAACATTCTTTCCGAAGCTCGTAAATATCGTTTGAACCTTACTGTTGCCCACCAGTATACTGCTCAGCTCGAGAACAAAGATGGATCCAAGGTTCGTGATGCAGTCTTCGGTAACGTAGGTACTATGATTATATTCCGAGTAGGAGGAGATGATGCAGAATTCTTGGAGAAAGAGTTTGAGCCTGAATTTACTGCATTAGATCTAGTGAATTTACCAAACTACAATATTTATATAAAGCTAATGATTGATGGAGTTACGAGTAGGCCTTTCTCGGCTACAACTCTTCCACCACTAAAGATTGATTTATCGAAAGGAGTAAAAGAAAAAATAATAGAATCTTCTCGTAGGTTATATACTCGTCCTAGAAAAGAAGTTGAAGATGAGATCTTGCGCTGGAGTGGAATGCTACAAGTAGGAGAAGGTGAGGCCAAGTATAAGGCTGATTGTTCAAATTGTGGCAAGTCTACTATGGTGCCTTTTGAGCCAAAGGAGGGAAGACCTGTTTATTGTAAGGAATGTATGTTCAAGATTAAGAGTGGAGAATTAAAGCCCGAGCAAGGATTTGTGGCCTCACGTTCCTCACGCCAGGAAGAGAAAGTTTCTACTGCACCACTCGCAGCACTAGGTATTGAGTTTCCGGTAGTTGATACTAATTTTAGAGTTTCTAAAAACCAAGAACAAATAAACAAAGTAGCTTCACCGCAAAATGATAATCAAAATTATTCAAGAAATAATACCCCGATAAATAAAAATAATTATAATAAGACAGAAAGGAAACATTCGGGCCCATCACCACTTTTGAAAGGTTTACTGGAAAAGATTGGCGTAAATGGAAATAAAGAAACGATTGGAGATGGTAAGGTAGAAGCAGTAGAAATAAAGAAGGAGGTACCGAAAGCTATGTCTCTCTCTTCACTTAAAAATGATGTATCAAAAAATGTAAAGAATGAATATGTAGCACCAGTGAAGGAAGCATCGGAAGAGAAGAAGTCATCACTGAAAGATTTACTAGCAAAGACCCTACACAATCATAATAATGATGAGAAGAAAGAAGAGCCTGTTGCAGTTAAAGTGGAGGAAAAAAATTCTGACACTGAAGTCAAGGTACAAGACCAGGTGAGTGTTGCTCCACAAGAAGAACCCGTCTCCGCTCAAAGCTTTGACGAGGCAAAGCCCGAAGTAAAATCTCATACAGATTCTTGGCAAAAACATAAAACAAAAAAAGAAGTTCCTGAGGATATACTCCGCAAAGTCTTAGAATAATTTTATGATTATAAAAAGAATTAAACATTGTATAGTTTTCCTTATAATGTTTTTCTCTTTAGTAAATGTCACACATGCAAATGTGGTTATTAATGAGGTTCAAATTGGTCCTACAGAGGGTCGCTTTATCGAGCTGTATAATAATGGAACTGAATCAGTCGACCTTACAGACTGGTATATACAGCGCAAAACTGCGACTGGTACAAGCTTTGGCTCATTAGTTTCAAAGACAAATTTTGTAGGGAAAAGCATAGCTCCTGATGGCTATTTTCTTATTTCCAAAATTTCTTTTGGCAATTCTGATATTGTATATGATTCATTAACTCTTACAGAATCTAATTCAATTCAGTTGAAAAATAGTGCAGGGGAAATTATTGATAAACTAGGATATGGTGGGTCAAATGATTGTAATACCCTCTGTGCCCCCGCTCCAATTGATGGAAAGAGTGTTAGTAGAGATACAAATGGGAGTTTTGTGATTGCCACGAGCACCCCAGGTACATTAAATTTATCACTAGAAAATATTGATATAGGTGGCTCAACCACAACTTTAAACAACAATGATACGACTACGAGCCCGTCATCATCAACATCCTCTTCATCATCCTCTGGTTCCAGTTTAATTAAAACTGTTCCAGAAGTATATAAAATAGTTACCAAAATTGTAGCACCTAAAATTGTTTATGCATCGGTTCCTTTTATTTTAGACCAGCTCACTACAGGGACAAAAAAGGAGAAGATAACCCTGGGGAAGTTTTCATGGAATTTTGGTGATGGTATGTTAAAAGAATCAACAACTTCTCCTATTTTTGAATATGCTTATGATTATGCTGGAGACTATGTCCTCACTCTTTCTTATTACACTACTGCGTTAGAAGATCATCCAATAGCGACAGATAGAGTCGCAATAAAGGTTATACCTTCTGGAATTATAATAAGTGGGGCTGGAACAGTAACTGACCCATACATAGAGATTGAGAATAAATCAAATTTTGAAATGTCTCTCTATAAATGGGTGGTTAAAGGGTCTACTCACTCATTCACAATACCTAAGGGTACAGTTATACTTCCAAATAAAAAACTTAAACTCTCACCTCATATTACAGGTTTTGATTTTAGTGATATGAATTCTATTTCCATTGTTGATACTTCAGGTCAAATTTTTGCATCTTATCCTAATATAATTGAACCAAAAATAATGGATACCATAATTAAAGTAGAAGCTAAAAAAACTATCTCTCCTCTGATAGTTATAGATGACAGGGTAAAGGAGATAAAAACAGAACCCGAAGTTATAAATCTGAATGACTTAGGTGCAAGTGTAGTAGGATCATCAGGTGCTATAGGTAATATTTCAAATGGTTTAAATAATATCACTTTGATTTATTTAGGATTAATAGGAATTATAATAATAGGAGCTTTAAGTATAATACTACTGCGTCAAAGGAAAGAAATTCCTGATTATTTAGAAAAGGGAATAAGTGCAAAAGATATGACGATAATTGAATAATTTGCTATACTCAAAAATATGAATAAACTTCAAAAGAAGGATACATCTTGGAATAGTGTTGCGAGTTGGTATGATGAATTATTGAAAGGGGACGATAGCTACCAGGCAAAGGTTATATTGCCCAATTTACTTCGAGTTCTTGATTTAAAGAATGGAGAGGATGTTTATGATCTTGCTTGTGGGCAGGGCTACTTTGCTAATGTCTTCGCTCATATGGGGGCAAGTGTAGTGGCTTCAGATTTATCAAAAAATCTTATTGAGACTGCAAAGAAAAACGGCAAGGAGAAAATTAATTTCTATATCTCACCAGCACACAAAGCGCAATTTTTGAAAGATAATACTATAGATACCATTGTAGTGGTTCTAGCAATTCAAAATATTGAGAATATTGGGGAAGTATTTGCAGAGTGCAAAAGAGTACTGAAGAAGGATGGCAGAATAGTACTAGTACTAAATCATCCAGCATTTCGTGTACCGCAAGGAAGTGATTGGAATTTCGAGAGTGGTGTACAGTCAAGAATTGTCAGTCAGTATCTAACTCCCTCAAAAATTTATATAGATATGACACCAGGGGAGAAGAATCCAAAGAAGAAGATAAAGACTATATCTTTCCATCGTTCACTTCAAGACTATATGAAAGTTTTCTCTAAAAATGGATTTGCAATTACTCGCCTCGAAGAGTGGATCTCTCACAAGCAAAGTGGATCTGGCCCACGCCAGATAGCAGAAGACAGAGCACGTAAAGAAATCCCTATGTTTATGTGCTTAGAAATTAAGAAAATATAAATTATGGATACAAAATACAAAAGCTCAACTTTTGCAACATACTCTCAATATATAGCTTCACCGATAATTATATGCATTTTTTTGTACTACGTTTATGCTATTTCCATTGGTAAACATTTAACACAGGACGAATTATTTTTCATACCTTTTTGGATTTGGGCCTCAATTGTTGTAATTATTAATATTATTAAATTAAGGAATGTAACAGTTTCAGAGAATGGTATTTTGATGAAGTCATTGGTTGCTAAAAATATTCTTCTTTATAAAGATATAGAATGGATAAATCAGAATATTTTTGGATCAAGTTGGTATATCATTTCTATAAAATATAAAAATACTGAAACCGGTAAATCAAACATTATATTTATACTACCAGAGCAATACACAAATAGGGAGAGCTGGTCCATATTGAATCCTTTTGTTGAATTAAATATAACAAAATATATTAGGGAACAAATCATTAAAGCAAATCCTTCATATCAAATACAAGATGAACCATCCAGGTGGTATTTAGCAAAATGGATTTTCTTATCAATACTTCCATTCCTTGTAATTTCATATCTTTTAATTAAATAATTTATAAAACAAAACCCTTAGATATTATCTAAGGGTGTTGTTTGTTTTATTTTAGTATTTTTATATCAGCACCTATGCTGTTTAGTCTATCTGCTATTTCTTCATACCCACGATTGATCATATATACGTTGCGGAGGATTGATGTACCATTTGCAGCGAGCATCCCTATCAAGATTATCATAGCTGGGCGGAGTGCTGGCGGACAGACGACCTGAGCAGCTTTTAGAGGGGTTCCTCCTTGTATATATACTCTGTGTGGATCAGCGAGGGTGACACTTGCTCCGAGACGGTTTAATTCTGTGAAGTATATGGCACGATTTTCATATGACCAGTCGTGGATCATACTCTGGCCTTTTGCCTTTATAGCGATAGGTACAAAGAACGGGAGATTATCCATATTTATTCCTGGGTATGGGTTCGCATGTATTTTGTCTTCCAATGCCCTAAGCTTCGAAGGGAATATATGTAGGTCTACTAGATTAGTTCGTCCGTTGTAGGATTTATAGATCTTTGATGTTTTGTATTTTAATCCCATTATTTTTAATTTTTCAAGTTCCAAGGAAAGGAAATCAATAGGGCAGCGAGTAACCTTGAGCTCTCCGTCAGTTGCAATAGCAGCAGATATGAACATCATGGATTCAATAGGGTCCTCACTGTTTGTGTATTCTATATCCATGTTTATATCTTTAATTCCATGAACTACTAGGGTAGAGGTGCCAATACCTTCTATTTTAACACCCAGCTTTTCTAGGAAGAAACAGATTTCTTGAACCATATAGTTTGCGCTTGCAAATCTGATAGTAGTTGCACCATTTATCTTTGCGCATGCTGTGAGAATGTTCTCACAAGCAGTATCTCCAGCCTCGTACATTACAATATTTGCAGGCTTTAATTTCTTGCTTTCTATTTTGTACTCATTATTTGTTGTTTTTATTTTTACGCCTAAATCCTCTAATGCATAAGTATGGGCAGATATTGTGCGTTTACCAAGCTTGCACCCTGAAGCATGAGGAATTGAAAAAGAGGGAAGTAAATGTATAAGCGGACCAATAAGCATTATTACAGAGCGAGTTCTAATAGCTGATTCTATGTTTATTTTATCCAATGTAAATGTAGCAGGTGGAGTAATTACAAGAGAATTATTTGCTGTCCATTTAACCTGTACTCCAATACTTTCTAATATTTCTATAACTCGATAAACTTCTTCGATGCGAGCGATACCATGGAGGGTAGTCTTGCCGCGGTTGAGAAGGGAAGCGCATAGAAGCCCCACTGCTCCATTTTTGGAAAAGTTTGTACTAATGGTTCCGTGTAGTTTTTTACCACCTACGATTTGAAAGTCGATTGAATTATTTATAGAAACAATTTGGTGATTTAATACCTCGCTAATTTTTCCTAGTATTTCGGTGCTAAAATTTTGTTCGCCTTTCTCCATCCGGGCTACAGCAGATTGGGAAGTCTCTAATGCCTTGGCAAAAGCATCCTGAGTCATATTCTTTCTCTCTCTTAATTCTTTAATAAAAAAGCCTATTTTTTGTAATTCATTTTGCTTAGATTTCATATATACACATTTTATCTCATATATGATATAATTGCAATAGCATGAAAATAGATGAATATGTAGATATAAAACAATATTCGAGCCTAAAAGTGGGTGGCCAATTCCAATATTTCGCCGTGATAGATAAAATAGCAGATTTAATAGAGGCTCTTTCATTTGCTAAAGAGAAAGATGTCAAAATTTTTATCCTTGGTGGTGGCTCAAACATAGTCTTTAGAGATGGAGCTATAAATGCACTCGCTTTGAAAATTGAAATTAAAGGTTTCGAAGTTGTTTCAGAAGGTGATAATTATACAGATATTAAAGTAGGAGCGGGCGAAAATTGGGACCAGACTGTTTCTAAGGCGGTATCCATGGGTTTATCAGGACTTGAGTCGTTATCCGCAATTCCTGGAACAGTAGGGGCAAGTCCTGTACAGAATATCGGAGCATATGGATCTGAAGTTAAAGATACTATAAAAGAAGTAGAAGTTTATGAAATAGAAACAGGGGAAATATTTAATATTTCAAATAAAGATTGTAAATTTGGATATAGAGATAGTATTTTCAAAAATGAAGCAAAAGGTAAATACGTAATAATGGGAGTTATTTATAGATTATTAAAAGAAACAACGGATGGTATTGTTTCTCGGGGTCATACACCTACTGCTTTGTCTTATCCTGGAGTTATGAAATATTTTGATGGTAAAAAAATTGAGAATCCTAGTTTGGAACAAACTAGAGAAGCTATCATAGATATACGCAGAGAGAAGCTTCCAAATCCAATCGAAGTTCCCAATGTGGGTTCATTTTTTAAGAACCCTATAGTTTTAAGTGTGGTAGCAGATAAAATACTAAATGAATTTTCTAATGCCAAATTTTTTGAACTAGAAGATGGACTTACAAAAATTCCAGCTGGTTGGCTTATAGAAAATGCAGGACTGAAGGGTAAATCATTTGGATCTGTATCTATATATGACAAGAATGCTCTTGTATTGGTGAATAATGGCAACGCCACAAGTGAGGATATTTTTAGAGCTCGAGACGAGATAATGAGAATTGTGAAAGAAAAATTCGGCATTGCTCTCGAGCAAGAACCAGAATATTTAAAATAAAAAAAGTGAATGATTTTACTCATTCACTTTTTAGATTGATTTTAGTAGTGCCCATATAATTATAAAGGGCATAATTATGAAAAGATAAAAAATAAATATGATAAAATTTATTAAAATTCCAATAAATTTGTAATCATGAAAATTTCTCATCCTCCAAGAGCGTACAGATCGAAAGTTTCGATCCATTGATCTCCACCACCACTTAAACTGGATGGCCAAGTTTTTTGATAACCGTTCAGAGAATCTTATTCCTGAACGAAACCAGCCGGTAAAACCCTTACCGGATGGGGATGTATTTCCTGTTGTCATTTGTTAAATTTTGTATCATTATATAACATTTAATAAATATTGTCAACAATGGCCTATATTCTTGATGTTGATTTTATATGATTTTTTAGTATACTAGTTCTATTGCCGGAGTGGCGGAATTGGTATACGCGCGCGACTCAAAATCGCGTCTCGCAAGGGTTGGAGGTTCAAGTCCTCTCTCCGGCACAAAAATAAAAATAGAGTACATTTCTGTACTCTATTTTTATTTTTGTGCCGAGAACTCTGACCTTCGTCAGAGTGTGAGAGGACTTGAAAAGGCTGAGTTTATATCTTGTAAATTAATATTTTAAAGATATACGAAGCCTGTACCGACTCTGTAAGAGTCAAGATGCGTACTCGTGGTCTTCTCTTCTTATATTTCTATTATTTTGAAAATAGAGCATAAGCTGGTAATATAAAAGTGTAAATGAATAAAAATCTTTCATATATAGAAATTTCGAAGGAAAACTTGATACACAATATGAAGCAATTTCGTGCTTTGGTTAAAAAGGATACAAAGATTGCTGCTGTTATAAAGTCCAATGCTTATGGTCATGGAGATCTAGAAGTCGCGCGGATTATAAGCTCATACGCAGATTTTTTGCAGGTTGATAGTATAGAAGAAGCAGAGAGAGTAAGAAAAGTAAGTAAAAAGCCTATTTTAATATTTGGCTATACAAATGAAGATGGCATAAAAAGAGCTATAAAAATAGGAGCCATAATTGCGGGATTTGACCTAGTGCATCTATTAAAGATAAATCACGTAGCTCTTATTTCTAAAAAGAAGGTGAAGGTTCACCTAGCGCTGGATTCATTTTTGGGCAGAGAGGGTATAATGCCTTCACAAGTAGAGGGCATAGTAAAAGAGATAAAAAATTTAAAGTATATAATTTTAGATGGAGTTTATTCACATTTTGCAAACATAGAAGATACTATGAATTCTACTCATGCAAACAGGCAGATAGATACATATCACTCGTGTGTGGAAATTTTTAGAAAAAATGGTTATGAAAATATAAATACTCACATATCTGCAACTTCTGGAATTCTAGTCTATGAGAAGGGGGAAAATATCCATAGCATTGTCCGTCTAGGAGTGGGTCTCTATGGTATGTGGCCTAGTGATCATCTAGAATATTTAAATAAAAAGAAAATAATAATAAAGCCAGTTTTGAAATGGGTGACTCATATAGCCCAAATAAAAATAATACCAGCGAATCACCCTATTGGTTATGGGCTCACTTTTATAACAAAGAAGGCAACCAAGATTGCTGTGATTCCCCAAGGCTATGCTGACGGACTTACACGCTCGATGTCAAATAATGGAGAATTCCTAATCCGAGGCAAGAGGGCAAAGATACTAGGCAGAGTGGCCATGAATATGACTGTGGTGGATGTATCTGGCATAAAAGACGTAATGCCAGAGGATGAAGTTGTAATAATTGGGGTTCAGGGAAAGGCTCAAATTACGGTTGAAGATCTAGCCAAAAGAATGGGTACTATAAATTACGAAGTGACCACCAAGATAAGTGCCTTATTGCCAAGGGCTATAATTTAGTTGCATTTTTATGGGTTTTATAGTATTGTATCCAATATGTCACAAGATAGACTTTTTAAATTAGGCTGTACTAAATGTAAACACATTAACTACTGGTCAAGCAAGAACAAGAAACTCGTCACTAAAAAGATTGAGCTTAAAAAATTCTGCAAATGGTGCAAAATTAATACTAAACACAAAGAGATGAAAAAATAAAACCCTATAAAGGGTTTTATTTTTTATGGTGCTATGTTATAATATATGTAACCTTATAAATAGGTTCGTTTATGAAAAATGATTTAAAGAAAAAAGCACAAGAACTAAGAAAGAAGGGATATTCAATAAAAGAATTAAAAGAAATTTTAAAGGTATCAAAAAGTAGTATTTCTGTATGGGTTAAAGATGTAAGACTTTCTTCTACTGCACAAGCAAGACTTGTAAATAATTATACAAAAGGTCAGCTTGCATCTCAGAAGACTATTAAAGAAAAGACACATCAGAAAAATATAGAAGCCGAAATTTTTGCTTTAGATAAATTAAAAAAATTAAAATTATCTTTTGATTTTTCTTTATTATTATGCACAATGATATATGAATGCGAAGGTAGTAAATCTATTAAAGATTCTGTTACATTTACTAATTCTGATCCAAATTTAATTAAAACATTTTTATTTACATTCAGAGAAAGTTTTAAATTAGAAGAAAAAAAATTTAGAGTTTTAATGTATTTACATGGATATCATAATGAAGCAAAACAAAAAAAGTTTTGGTCCCATATTACTAAAATTCCTACGAGTCAGTTCCAAAAAACTTTTAATAAAAAGAATTCAAATATTCACAATAAAGAAGGATATCAAGGGTGTATTCAGGTACGATACCGTGATGTGTTTATCGGAAGGCAGATACATGCAGTTGCAAAAAACTTCATGGAAAGGTATAAATAGGGTTACGGGCGATTAGTATAGTGGTAGTACAAAGCACTCCAAACGCTTTGGTGGGGGTTCGATTCCTCCATCGCCCGCAAAAATTCAAGAGAAGAAATATTAATTTCTTCTAGTGGTTTTTTTTGCTGGCGATGGAGGAATCGAAAGACGGAATCCACGAAGGTGGATGAGTCGGGGTAGCGAGATTTTTCACCAGAAAAATACTCGTGACCGAAAGTGTACTCACGATTCCTCCATCGCCCGCAGGAAAACAAACGAGATGTTATCTCGTTTGTTTTAGATGGAGGAATCGAAAACCGGAGCACGACGGTGCGAGGTAGGGTCGTGCAAATTTTCACCAAAAAATTATGCCTGACTGAAAGCGTACTCACGATTCCTCACTCAAATTTTTTGTATTAACCAGAGCGAAAAGTACCTGACTATGTAATCGTCGATAAGCGTACTCGCGGTCCTCCATATTCTTATGTTATAATTAACACATGGAATCAAACATTATTTTCAAAAATGAACCTAAATTATCAGAGCATGTCGCAAATAATAAATACAATGAGAGACGAATTGTTTTAGTCCCTAAGATTGAGGAATTTATTTCTTCTCATGAAAGATTTAAGGGTAAGGAAACCAGCGTTACCTTTGCGCACGAAGGAATTTCTTCATTAATTTCCATAATTGAAACACCAGACGAAAAATTAGTTCTTAAGGTTCATTTGAGCATTTTGCGTTCTACGGATGAAGGTCTATTTCTAAGTGTATGGGAACAAGCAGGAGTTAGTGTCCCTCATGTAATAGAGGAAGGCATGTTAAATGGACATGCATATGTTTTAATGGAATATATAGACGCGCCGCTTTTGGGAGAAAAATCTAGCAGAGAAGAATTAATTGATAAAGGATTGCGTTCTGAAATGGGTGTTACTCTGAGGAGAATGCATGAACCTAAGGCAGATGGTTATGGTCGTCTAATTGATGGCAAGGGAGAATTTTCTAATTTTAAGGACTGGCTCGAGAGTGAAGATATGAAAAATAGATTTAAATACGTCAAAGATAATGGAGTCCTAGGAGAAGAACATGGCTCTTTATCTAAGGCGTGTGAAATACTTCTAGAATATATTGGTGATAAAAAGAGTAGTTATTGTCACTTTGATTTTGGATCCAAAAATATATTTGCGACCAATCCTATCACGGTTTTTGACCCTAATCCAGAATTAAATAATGGGTATATGGATTTGGCTCGTAGTGCGGTAAATAGTATAGCTCATGATGGTAAATTTCCAAATAAATTAGTTGATGGATATTTTTCTAGTGAATCATATGACAAGAAAGTTTTGCAAGCAGCGATTCTTGTTAACAGCTATTATAAATTTAATTATTGGCATAGAACAAATAAATTAAAAGCTATTAAAAATGTTCAAGAATATCTTATTAGAACAAAAGATATTTTAAACTAAATTTATCCCAAAAACTTCTTTATTTCCTCTAAAGTCTTGGATTTTTCTTTCTCATTTCTAGGATCTATCCAGATAGTATTCTTGTTTCTTTTGAACCAAGTTTTTTGGCGTTTGGCAAAGTGCCAGATATCTGTGTAAAGTTTTTCTATCATTTCATCCTTCTTTAATTTATTCTGTAGAAATAGAGCCACATATCTATACTCTAAACCAAATGTTTCTAGTCTTTTCCAAGAAGTTCCATCCTCATGTAGACTCTCTACTTCTTTTATCATACCTTTTTTCATGCGATAAAGTAGGCGAGTCATTATACCTTCTTTTAGAATTTCAGGTGGTAATTCTAACCCCACTTTAAGGAATTGATATTTTGATTTTTCTTTATTTATTTTTGGAACTTTGCCCAAATATTTTGCAATCTCTATTGCGCGTATCAGACGCACGGGATTATTTTGATCAATATTTTCTGCTCTTATTTTATCAAATTTTATGAGTATTTTTAGAAGCTCTTCCTTGGACTTTTTGGAAAGTTCTTCACGGAGCTCTTTACTCGGTGGGACATCTGGAAATATGACACCATCTACAACTGCATCTATGTAGAAACCTGTTCCACCGCAGATTATTGGGACTTTGCCTCTTTCAATAATTTCAGCCATCTTTTTAAGCGCCATTTTCTGAAAGTCATTTACTGTGAATATTTTAGAAGGGGAATAGATATCAAGTAAATGATGTGGAACCCCTCTCATCTCCTTTTTTGTTATCTTACCTGTACCGAGGTCCATACCTTTATATACCTGCCTAGAATCCGCAGAGATTATCTCCCCACCCACTTGTTCGGCTATTTCCACTGCAAAATCACTCTTTCCGGTAGAGGTTTGACCCAAAACGACAATAATCTTACTTTTCTTTTCCATTGGTCTATTATAGACGAAAGTGTATAATAGTAAAATATATGACTACGCTTGAATTTTTAAGAAGTTTTCATTTCTTTGGCTATGCAATTTTTGATCTCTCCTTATCATTTATAGGTGTGTATTTACTTTCTGGTAGTCTATCAAAGCTTTTTCTTAAAATTAATATAGAAATTCCAAAAATGAATTGGGTTTATCTCACTTTGCCTATTGGAATATTGGTCCATGTACTTGTGGGTACTTACACCCCGATGGTAAAAGATTTCCTCGATATGAATAGTCATTATATTTTAAAAATTATAATTATAGGTTTTCTTATTTTAGGAATAAGAGGAATTCGCAGAAAATAGAATTTTTTGCTACAATACACACATTATGGGATTTAAATCATATATAACAAAGAAAGCATTACAAATGAAGGGTATGTCATCTGAGCAAGCAGAGCAGATTACTAAACAATTAGAAGAGAACCCAGAGATCGCCGAAAGCCTAAAAGCACTTGATGGGAACAAGGAAGTGAAGGAGCTTTTTGAGAAAATTACAAAGGAGATAGAAGAAAAGAAGAAAGCAGGTACAGCAGAGCAATATGCAGCGATCCTAGTAATGAACAAATACAAGGCAGAGATTATAAAGCATCGTGAGGCTCTCGCACCTCTCATGTCTCTAATGCAGAAATAGGATAATTGATGAATGCTAGCACCCTTACGTGTTAGTATTTTTTAATGCTATAATAGATCCATGAATAATGGAAGATTTTGGTATAGTCATCTTATTAAACCGACATGGGCACCACCATCGTACCTTTTTGGCCCGGTATGGAGTGTTCTATATGTCTTGATTTTTATATCTTTTGGTACAGTTTTCTATCGGGTCTTTATAAATAAAGAAATACCTTTATATGTAGCATTGCCTTTTATCCTCAATCTTATTTTTAATTTTACTTTTACTTATTTTCAATTTGGATTAAAGAGTAATATACTAGCGGCTATTGATA
>CAINWY010000049.1 GCA_903854645.1 uncultured bacterium
AAATAATGTTATAATATTTTATATGAAAATATACATCGGTAGCGATCATGCAGGATACGAACTTAAAGAAAAGCTAAAAACATACATTCAGAGTCTCAATATAGAAATTGTAGATAAGGGTGCTTTTGCGCTAGATAATGAAGATGACTACCCTGATTTTATAGTCCCAGTAGCACAAGCTGTGGCAAGTGAATCAGATTCACTAGGTATAATTCTAGGTGGAAGTGGTGAGGGAGAACAAATTTCTGCAAATAAAATTGATGGTATTAGAGCAATAGAATATTATGGTGGTAACTTAGAAGTAGTTAGACTTGGTAGAGAACACAACAATGCAAATATCCTTTCTCTCGGTGCTCGTTTTATTTCTGATGATGATGCAGAAAATGCCGTAGAACTATTCATCAATACACCATTCAGTGGAGACGAAAGACATGAGAGAAGAATAGATAAAATTAATAACGAAGAAAAAATAATATGATAGAAGTTATACCTGCTGTATTAGCTAAAGATTTTAATGATTTACGACAAAAAATCGCCAATGTTGTAAATATAGCTCATGTGGTGCAGATAGATATATGTGACGGTAAATTCGTTGAATCTAAATCATGGCCAATGGATAGAAATGATGCGGAAAGTGTTGCATTAATTCTTGATGAAGAGGAAGGTTTGCCATATTGGGAGAATTTAGATTTTGAATTTGACCTGATGGTAAAAAATGCAATTTCTCAATTTGATTTCTTTGTCCGACTTGGTGCCAAAAGAATAATTTTCCACCTCGAAGCAGAAGATGAAAATAATCTGAAGGATTTTATTAATTCTATGGATCCGTATACTAGAGAAAATGTCCAAATAGGTATTGCTATCAATACGACTACTCCGGTTTCAAAATTATTTCCTTTTATAAATTCTATAGATTTTGTACAATGTATGGGTATTGAGCATATTGGCTATCAAGGAGAAGCTTTTGATAACCGAGTAGTGGAGCAGATAAAAGATTTAAAATCCCAATATCCGGATTTGATAATAAGTATAGATGGAAGTGTGAATGAAGAGACAGCTCCACTTCTAGTTTCTGCTGGAGCGGACAGACTAATAGTTGGAAGCGTCTTAATGCGTAGTTTTGATGTAAAAGAGACAATGAAAGAATTAGAGAGCTTGGGTATTTAAAATGTATGGAAAACTTATCTGAAGAAAAAATTAAAGAATTAAAAATTAAATCTAATAATATTCGTATTAGTATTATTGATATGCTTTATATTGCAAATTCTGGTCATACAGCTGGACCATTAGGAATGGCAGATGTGTTTACTTTTTTATATTTTGAGGCACTCCGTCATAAACCCGAAAACCCCAATTGGGTAGACAGGGACAGGGTAGTACTATCAAATGGTCATATTTGCCCCGTTCTATATGCGACTATGGCTCACGCTGGTTATTTTAAAATTGATGAATTAAAAACATTGAGGAAATTTGGCTCTAGGCTTCAAGGACATCCTCATCGTGAATTTTTATCAATACTAGAAACTTCTTCTGGCCCCTTGGGTGAAGGTATTTCTCAAGCTGTCGGTATGGCAATTGCAGCTAAAATAGAGAAAGGCATGGATAAGACAATATACTGTATGACTGGAGATGGCGAGTTAGATGAAGGACAGAACTGGGAAGCACTAATGCTTGCTTCTAAAATGAAGTTAGATAATTTAATTATTATTGTAGACAGAAATTTTATACAAATAGACGGGAGCACAGAAACTGTTATGCCGCTTTCTGACTTAGCTTCTAAATTTAAATCTTTTAATTGCAATACTATTGAAATAAATGGTCATGATTTTAATGAGATTAATAATGCAATAAACAGTGCTAAAAAAGTGAAGGAAATGCCTTCTGTGATTATTTCTGGCAATACTCCAGGTAAAGGGGTCATTGCCTGGGAGTGGGACTACAAATGGCATGGCAAGGTACCAAACAGAGATGAGATGAGTAAAGCTATTCGAGGATTGGAAGAAATTAATGAAAAATTGAAATAATATGCTTAATCATAATCTAAAATTAAATTCAAAAATTTTTAACGATGACGTGGTTTTAAAATCAACACGTGAAGGTTTTGGAGAAGGGTTGTTAGACGCAGCTATTGAAAATGAAAATGTAGTAGGGCTTACTGCAGATCTATTAGAATCAGTTAAAATGAATTATTTTGCAAATAAGTTTCCATCACGTTTTATAGATGTTGGTATTGCTGAACAAAATCTAGCATCTGTCGCAAGTGGAATGGCTGCAATGGGGAAGATTCCTTTTATCGCTTCTTATGCAATCTTTAGCCCTGGACGTAACTGGGAACAAATACGTACTACTATCTGTTACAATAATCAACCCGTCAAAATAATCGGTTCTCATGCTGGACTTTCTGTGGGTCCTGATGGTGGTAGTCATCAGATGCTAGAAGACATAGGATTGACTAGAGTTATCCCCAATATGGTTGTCATTTCTCCTTGTGATGCACTAGAGGCACGAAAAGCAACAATTGCATTATCTAAAACAAACCATCCCACATATTTAAGATGCGCTCGTAATGAAACACCAATAATTACAACAATAGAAAGTAATTTTCAAATTGGAAAATCTGAAATTTTTTTCAAACCTGATACAGGACTTGCGCAAGTAGGAATAATAGCCACAGGACCAATTCTATATAATGCTCTTATGGCAGCCAAAAAATTAGATGAAATGGGTATCAAAGTCAAAGTTATGAATTTGTCTACAATTAAGCCATTAGACCGAGAAGCTATTATTTTATTGGCTAAGGAGACAAAAAATATTGTCACCATAGAAGACCACCAAGTCTCTTGTGGTATGGGTAGCGCAGTCGCAGAATGCCTAAGTGAATTCTATCCTACAAAAATTACATTTATGGGTATCAAAAATATGTTTGGGCAGTCAGGCACTCCATCCGAATTAATGAAATATTACAAAATTGATACAGAAAGTATAATCGAAACAATAGAGATATTGTTCAAATAAATAATAATAAATATCACTAATTGATTTTAGTTATTTTATATTCTTTCGGTGCGTTAGATATATATTCTTCTATTTTATCTCTAGATAGAAGCCCTTTTTGAGCGCCTACTTGTGATACAACAGACATAGAGTTCACAGGGCCCCAAGCTAATGCTTCCTTTAATTCCTTTTCTAGAATTAATGCGGATATCATGGCACTTGCAAAAGCATCTCCAGCACCTGTTGATTCAAATGATTCCGTGCTGTATACAGGTATAAATAGTGCATCATTACCATCATATGCATAAGCACCACTTAGGCCGTCTGTCATAACTATTATTTTAGGTCCCAAAGAATGCAACATTTCCACTAATTTAATTTTATCATCATCTTCTGTATTTAAAATTCTTTTGGCTTCAACTATATTACAGAAAAGAATTTCTGTTCTTTGGTAGATATCTTTAAGGGTCTCTGCTCCAAGTTTAATCTGAAAAGTTCCAGGCTGAAATGCTAGCTTTGTATCGGGATACTTTTTTAAATAATTCCCTATCTCTGCGTGATATTCAGTTGAATTTGAAGCCAGTGATGATAAATAAATCCATTTTGCTTCAGGCGTATCATCTGCAAATGAATATGGGAACTCTGTATGTTTTACCAGAATTGTTCTCTCGTTTGCATACCAAAGAACATAGTGATAATTTGATTCCATTCCTGGAACTATTTTCATATGGTCAATATTTACACCATCTTTCATCAATGATTCTATGCATTGTTTTCCAACAAGATCATCTCCAACATAAGATATAAGTGATGCTTTTACACCAAGCTTACTAGCTCCCACTGCAACATTTGGACTATTTCCAACAGCTTTACAAATTTCAGCAGATTCATAAGGAACTTTGTCTCCAAAACGAAAACATATTTTACAATGTTCTCCTTGTAGGTCACAACTTGCTTCTGCGTCAGTAATTCTAATAAATGGCTCTGTTGCTATATCTCCTATAGCTAGAAAATCTATTTTATTATCTTTTTCCATATGTTTTTATTCTAACATATTATGGTATAATTCGCATATGAAAACTTTAAGAGAATATATAAAAGAAGCAGGGGAGAAAGGTATAGCCATCGGACACTTTAATATTTCAAATATTGAAGCACTTCATGGTATTTATAATGCAGCCAAAAAATTAAATGTTCCAGTCATTATTGGAGTATCAGAAGGTGAAGAAGAATTCGTCGGCAGAGATGAAGTGGCTTGTTTAGTAAAAATGATTCGTGTACGAGATAATTATCCAATATTCCTAAATGCAGATCATCATTATAGCTTCGAGAGAGTAAAGGCCGCACTAGATGCAGGATATGACGCAGCTATTATAGACTTGGTAAAACTACCATTAGAAGAAAATATTGCAATAACCAAACAGTGTGTGGAATATGCCAATGAATTAGGATCAAAAGAAGGTAGAGATATATTAATAGAAGCGGAACTCGGATTTATAGGCCAGTCTTCTAAACTTTTAGATGCTATTCCAGAAGGTGTTAGTGAAGCAACAATGACAAAACCTGAAGACGCCAAATATTTCGTCGAGCAAACTGGGGTAAGTCTACTTGCACCGTCCGTAGGCAACATCCACGGTATGGTAACAGGAGGCAATCCAAGATTAGATATACAAAGGATAAAAGATATTAAAGCCGCTTGTGGAGCTCCGCTAGTTCTACATGGTGGATCAGGTATAGCGGACGTTGACTTCACTAATGCTATCAAAGAGGGTATAGATATAGTCCATATAAACACTGAAATTCGAGTTGCATACAAAGATGCTCTTGAAAAATATCTCGTAGAGAATCCGAAAGAAGTCGCCCCTTACAAAATCCTAAAACCTGCCGTAGACGCAATAGAAACTGTAGTCTACAACCGCTTGAAACTATTTAATAATTTATAAAATTCACCACCCCCCACAGATAGAGGCGAAAGCTCTATCTGTGGGGGATTTAATAAATTAATGCTTGCAAATATGAAGTTTTAGTGTTATTATCCAACCTATGAATATATTAACCGCAACAAAGCGAAGTAAGACAGATAAGCTTGCTTTCATACGAAGTAAAGGTATGATTCCAGCCGTCGTCTATGGCGCTCAAGTGGAAAATCAACCGATTTCCGTTTTGAGTACTGACTTTGCAAAAATATTAAAAATTGCCGGTGTTACAAGCACAATAGTGCTTGATATCGCAGGTACAAGTGATAAAAATTTGCCAGAAGGTAAGTTAGGAAAAGTAACAAAAGTCGACGTTCTTATACACGAAGTTCAAGTCGACCCAGTTAAAGGATTTCCTGTTCACATAGACTTCCTTGCTATTGATATGAATAAGCCAGTTGAAGTTACTATTCCACTTGAATTCACAGGACTTGCAAAAGCTGAAAAAGATGGACTTGGTACGTTAGTAAAAGTCTTACACGAAATTGATATTGAAGCTCTTCCAAAAGACCTTCCACATAATATCGTAGTTGATGTAACTGGTATAGCAACTTTGGAGGATCAAATTCATGTCAAAGATATCAAACTTCCAGTTGGGGTTACTGCAATTACAGATGGAGATGATGTCGTAGCATTAGTTGCAGCCGTCAAAGAAGAAGTTGAGGAAACAGCTCCTGTCGATCTATCAGCCATTGAAGTAGAAAAGAAGGGCAAAAAAGATGATGAGGATGCGACACCAGCAGCCGAATAATATACAGAATATAATAAATCCCCCTCGAGCATAGTCTCGAGGGGGATTTATGCTATAATATAATTATGAATCGATATATTCTATACTTTTTTACTTTAATATTTATAATTTCGACAATTTTTTTCAATTTAATCACCTATACACCTACTGCTCGTGCCGGCCAGGAACTTGCAAATTCTCAAGCTGAAAGAGTAATTTTACAGACTGAATACGATAGACTTCAAGCAGAAATGGCTCAGCTTGAAAAGCAAAAAATTGGTCAGCAGGGGCATACTGCTTCTATCGATAGAGACATTGCAATCCTAAAGACTAAAATAAAAAAATCTCAACTCGACATAAAGGCCAAAAATATTCTCATACAAAAACTTGGAGGTGAAATTGTTGAAAAAGATAAAAAAATTAATACACTGAATGATAGAATTGATAATATTAAAGAATCACTATCTCAGCTCATTAGAAAAGATAGAGAAATCGATAATAAATCACTTTTAGCTCTTATACTTTCAAATGATACAATGGCCGAAGCATATGGTGATATTAATGCTTTTTCCTCAATTAAAAGAAGCATAAATGACCAAGTAAATGAAATTAAAGGGGTTAAAGCTTTAACGGAGGATGAAAAACTTTTACTAGAGAAGACAAAAAACAAAGAGACTGACACAAAGGTTCAATTAGAAAATGCAAAAAAACAAGTAGAATTGAATCAAATTGACAAGCAGGAACTTTTGGCTATAAGTAAAAATAAAGAAATTGAATATCAAAAACTATTAGACCAAAAAGCAAAACGTCGAGCTGAAATTCTAGCAATGTTATTTAACTTGCGTGATGTATCCGCTATCCCATTTGAAAAGGCTCTTGAATATGCAAAAGTCGCACAAGAGAAGCTAGGTATCAGGCCTGCATTTCTACTGGCAATTCTTACTCAGGAAAGTAATTTAGGAACTGATCAAGGTTCGTGCTATGTTACAAATATTGAGACTGGATCTGGAGTAAGTTCTAAAAGTGGCAAAGTATTTCAAAATGTCATGAAGCCCACTCGTGATGTAAAACCTTTCTTTGAAATTACTACATCTGTTGGTCGTGATCCCTATAAAACATTAGTATCTTGTCCTATTGGAGGGAGTGGTTATGGTGGGGCTATGGGACCTGCTCAATTTATCCCCTCAACCTGGGTATTACTGAAGAATCGCATTGCGACTATGCTTGGAATTTCTACTCCTGACCCTTGGTATGCAAAAGATGCATTTATGGCTTCAGCTATATATTTAACAGATTTAGGAGCTAAGGGGGATAGTTATACAAGCGAAAGAAATGCAGCCTGCAGATACTATTCGGGTAGAAAATGTGACAGTAAAAAGCCCAACAATAGCTTTTATGGTGATAGCGTAATGAAAAAAGCTACAAATATTCAAACTACGATGATTGACCCATTGCAAGATTAATAAAAACGTGATAATATCACAAAACATATGAAAAAAGATATACACCCAAAATATAACGATAAGTCAGTGGTCACATGCGCATGTGGAGCTACTTTTCCTGTAGGTTCTACAATGGACAAGATTACTGTTGAAATATGCAGTCAGTGTCACCCCTTCTATACTGGTAACGAAAAGGTACTAGACACAGCAGGACGTGTAGACCGCTTTAAGAAGCGTGCTCTCGCATCTGGAAAAGCAAAGAAATAAATTTATGATAAAATAAAAAGCTCTTTCGGGGCTTTTTATTTTTTGTTATACTACTATATATGACTCTTGATTTAGAACAACTTAAAAAGGATCACAAGACTAGCTATTTCGCTCTTGAATACGAACGCCTTTTAGGTGAAGAAAAGAAGGTGAATGAAATGGTTGCAAGTGATGAAAGTCTGCGTGATTTAGCAGATGAAGAGCTTCAAAACATTAAATTTCAAAAAGATGCAATAGAAAGACAACTCGAGGAAATGGCTAAAAGTGAAAGAGAAAATGAAGAATTTCCAAATGAAATAGTCCTAGAAGTTCGAGCTGGTGCAGGAGGGGATGAAGCATCGCTTTTTGCATGGGAGCTTGCTCATATGTATGAAAGATTTGCTGAAAATAATAAATGGAGCTGGAAAATATTGAATGAATCTGAGAGTAGTGCTGGAGGATACAAGGAAGCATCCTTTGAAATCAGGGGTAGAGATGTGTACAAACTTTTACGCTATGAAACAGGAGTGCACCGTGTTCAACGTGTCCCAGCTACAGAGAAGAATGGCCGTATTCACACATCGACTGCATCAGTAGCTGTTCTGCCCCTTCGTAAAAAAGTCAAAATAATAATAAATCCCGCAGATTTAGAAATAGAATATTCTCGTAGTGGAGGTGCTGGAGGACAAAATGTCAATAAAGTGGAAACAGCCGTTAGACTTATCCACAAGCCTACCGGTATTGATGTTCGCTGCACAACAGAGAGAAGCCAGCTTGCAAACAGAGAGCAGGCTATGGTAGTCCTACAATCAAAACTACAATTAGTAGAAGATGAAAGAGAGGCTAGTAAATATTCCGAAAATCGTAAAAATCAGATAGGTACCGCAGATAGAAGTGAGAAAATCCGTACATATAATTTCCCACAAGACCGTATCACTGACCACCGTATCCGCCAATCATGGTCAAATATTCCTGGAATCATGGACGGTAATATAACTAAAATGATTGATGCTCTCGCAATAGGAGTGGTAGGGGATGCGGAAGAAGAGGGGGAATAATTACCAATTGCTAATGACTAATTAAATAGCACCGAATCTACTTCGTAAATTCGGTGCTATTTTTTAACCCAAATTATTTATTAGTAATTGGTAATTAGTAATTAAAATGCTTGCTATATTTTTGCTTCTCTGTTATAATTCTCCCCAGTAGTTAGCTTATGATTTGGTATTAGTTTCATTCTTCGTGTGTAAACATTGAGGTATGTAAATGAAATCAGCTTCGCGATTACATTTATAAATTAGTTTTCTTCGATTAGTTGATATGCAAGTATCACTATGAGAAGCACATTGTCATATATGGCAAAAAAGTTGTATGTAGGTGGT
>CAINWY010000050.1 GCA_903854645.1 uncultured bacterium
CACAGGTATGACAAGTATAGGGGAGCCCAATGATAATATCTCTAATAGATTTATTTCTTCTAGGAATGATTCATATAGTAATAGTCCCAATTTCCGTCCCAAATAAGGGGAGTGATAATACTTGAGCTTCCATATGGCTTTTTTTACGAGTGGGTCTCTATAATCGTATAAGGCAAGTATCCTTTCCTCGGTGGGTCTTTCGGCAAGTCGTATGCTATATATGCAATTTTCACACAAGATTTCACCCTTTTCATTGCATCCAATGCATCTAGTAGAGAACAATATCTCCAAGAAGAAATTGATACCAGTTTTGATTTTATAAATAGTCTTTTCCACTTCTTAATTTTACTATATATGTGTTATACTAGAAAGAGTATTATGGATAATTCACTAAAGAATATAATTTCATCCGGAATTTCTAGTCTAGCTAATATTTTTAGTTCAGATAAATCATCAACTAGTATACTAGGAATAGATATCGGTTCTTCTGCTATTAAAGTAGTTCAATTAAAAAAGAAAGATGGGAAGGCAATTTTAGAAACTTACGGAGCTATATCACTTGGACCATATGGTAATGCAGATATAGGCACAGTCACAAATTTACAGACAGACGATGTAGTAAAAGCCCTTTTAGATGTGATGCGCGAATCCAATGTAACTATCAAGAATGGTATTATAGCCATTCCTTCTTCTTCGAGTTTAATTTTCACACTAACATTGCCGGATAAAATTTCTGAGGATAAATTTCCAAGTGTTATTCCTATCGAAGCCCGCAAATACATTCCTGTGCCTATAACGGAGGTCACTTTGGATTGGTTTGTTTTACCAAAAGGTTCAGAATCTACAGAAAACAATATCATGAGCCCAGCAGAGAAGTCACTTGTTCCTGAGAACAAGACCGAAGTTCTAGTTGTTGCAATACACAATGATATACTCACTCGCTATCAAGAGATTCTAAAGAAAACAGAGCTACACTCTGATTCATTTGAGATGGAAATTTTCAGTAATATCAGATCTTCCTTCTCTCACGACCTGGCTCCTGTATTAATGATGGACTTTGGTGCTTCAAAAACAAAGCTTTCAATAATTGAAGAGGGGGTTGTTCACGTTTTTCATATTGTAAATAGAGGAGGAGCAGATATAACTAAAAATATTGCATCATCTCTAAGTATATCTTTTACAGAAGCAGAAAAAGTGAAGAGAAATGTAGGTTTGGATTTGAATAGCAACCCAGAAGTTGCAGATATTATTCGTTTATCAGTAGAATATATTTTATCCGATGCAAATGGTGTTGTGTTTGCTTATCAGAAGAAGTATAATAAAAATGTAAGTAAAGTAATTTTAACTGGAGGTGGTTCACTTATAAAAGGCCTCAAAGAAAAAACAGCAGAGAATTTTCACACCGAAGTAGTATACAGTAATCCTTTCTTCAAAACTGAAGCCCCAGCATTCCTCACTCCCATATTAGAAATTAGTGGACCAGAGTTTAGTGTTGCAGTAGGTTTAGCATTACGACAATTTTTATAATTAAATTATGGAGAATTCCTTTCAAACATCATTTATACCAAAGAAACCTATCCTAGTAGGTAATACTTCTAGTACTGCTGCTACCTCAAATACAACAAGTATATTGATGGTTGTTACTGTTTTTATTTTTGTTATTATGTTGGCGGCAGCTGGTGGTCTTTATTTCTATAAAGATCTTGTCCTAACTAAAAACAAGCAAGAGCTTTCTGCAAATCTACTTAAAATTAAAGATAGTTTTCAAAAGGATACCATTGCAGAGCTTGAACTATATGACAAGCGTACCTCCGCGGCAAAGGATGTTTTGACTAAGCATGTAGTTCTATCTCCATTGTTTGAAGCGATAAATACTCTCACCCTGACGACTATTCAATACACCAAATTTGAGCACTCCACAGTCAAAGATGTTTTCTCTGTGAAGATGTCTGGTATCGCTCGTGACTACAAGTCTATAGCTCTTCAGGCAGATGTTTTCAATTCCGATAAAGGTAAAATGTTCAAAGATGTAATTTTTTCTAATTTGACCAAGAACAAAAACAATTATGTAACATTCGAAGTTGGATTCACCGTCAATCCAGGATTCCTTTCTTATTCAAGTAATATTACAAATGTTAAACCAACTGCAAATTCTAATCCTTTAAATAATACAGGTGATGGTACTCAAGCTCCTAATCCAAATCAAGCTGTAAATACTGCGCAACAATTACCAGGGTCAAATAATATTCAATAATTATGAAACTTATTCTACCTATACTTCTAATATTAGCCTCAGTACTCATTTTCATTTTTGGTGTGAATCGATTTTATAACGATGTTGTAGGATTGAGGTCCGAAATTGATATTTATAATACAGCACTTGATAATTCCACAAATTTACAAAAGACTCAAGAGTCTCTCTTGAAATCTTATAATGCAATTTCACAAGCTGACAAGGATAGACTAGAAGGCTTTCTCCCAAATTCTGTTAATAATATTCAATTTATTTTGGAGATTGAGCGTATCGCCAGTTTGCACAGTATGCCTATAAAGGATATTAAATTTGAAAATATAAAGAAAGATACAACGGCAACGGACAGCAAGATAATAGTTTCAGATTCCGCCATAGATAATCGTAAATATAGTGTATTCCCATTAGAATTCACAACAGAAGGAGATTACAATACTTTTATGCTATTTTTGAAAGATTTAGAGTATAATTTAAGATTAGTAGATGTTAGGTCAGTCTCTTTTTCTGTACCAGAAGATACCGGTAAGGTAATCATAGGTGTTGATCCCAATGTTTATCGTTATACATTAAAAGTAGAAACTTATTGGCTCAAATAATTTATGCATAAGAAATATAATAAATTTTTAGTAATATCATTTGCAATAGTTTTAGTACTTGGTGTATATTCCTATTTCTATAATGACTTTGTAGGGAGTGTTTATTCTGCAGATAGTTCACTCACTTCATCTTTGGGCACGAATGCACCGATAGGGACCAGTGATACTAGCCAGCAAGCAGCAGATGATACTGCATTTCTTATGAAGCTGAAATCTCTCACTGTAATTAAAGTTGATACATCACTATTAAAACAGCAAGGTTTTATGTTATTAGTTGATAATAATATACCATTAGAGCCAGCTCTTTATGGACGTACCAACCCATTCTCTCCTACAAGCAATTCATCGGTATCAAATTTACCTACCTTTACTGTTAAATCTAATTCTGTATCAGCAATTACAAATAAAACTGCAGTATTAAATGGTGTACTCGAAGGTTCAACATCAGATAATGTTTATTTTGAATATGGGACTACTAATGCCCTAGGCAAGATAACTCCTAAAACCAGTACATCATTAATAGGTAATTTTAGCGCAGTTCTTTCTGGATTAACCTCAAAAACTACTTATTATTATCATGCTGTGGCAAATGTAAATGGAATTATAGTTTTTGGTGACTTGCTTACATTTACAACAAATTAATTATGATGTTATTAGAAGAATTGGTAAAACATGGTCTTATCAGAGAAGATCAAGTTCCCGAAATAGTAAAAACAGCGGAAGATAAATACAAGGGAGATATAGACCAGGCTCTTATTAGTTTCAATATCAAAGAAGAGACTATCCTAGACTTGAAATCTACTATGTATAATATTCCCTCCAAGAATGTAGATGCGAGTATGGTTACATCATCTACCCTGAAAATAATTCCAGAAGATACGGCGAGAACATATCAATTTCTTTCTATAGGAGTTATAAATGATGTAATAGAAATAGGAATTGTAGATCCAGAGAATGTACAAGCCATTGATGTTTTGACTTTTATTACAGCGAAATTGGACAAGCCATTCAAATTATATTTAATTAGCAAAAGTAATTTTAATAGTTTAATAGAAAAATATGATGTACTAGGAAGTGAAGTTGATTCAGCTCTTTCAGAGCTTGATCAAGATGTTACTTTTAATGTAGATGAAACTAAGGATGATAAAAAAGATTCTAAGGGAGGCAAAGTGGAAGATAAGATTACAGAAGATGCCCCTATTATTAAAATTGTTGCAGTTATACTTAGGCATGCAGTTGAAGGTAATGCTTCAGATATTCACATAGAGAATTCAGGCGACAAGATTAAAGTTCGATTCAGAGTGGATGGAGTATTACACACCTCACTAGTACTACCTATAGCTGTATACAATGGAGTAGTTGCTCGTATTAAAATACTTTCAAAATTAAGACTAGACGAGAAAAGAAAGCCACAGGATGGAGGATTTTCTGCAAAAATAGAAGGACGCAAGATTGATTATCGTGTTTCTACAATGCCTGCTTTCTATGGGGAAAAGATTGTTATGCGTATATTGGACTCCCAGAGAGGAGTTAAGCCATTAAACGACCTTAATCTATCCGAAGATAATATGGTTCTTGTCAGGGAAGCATTGGCTCGACCTTATGGACTTATATTAATTACTGGTCCTACTGGTTCAGGAAAGACAACCAGTCTCTATTCGATGCTAAATGAGCTTGACCACGAAAAGGAAAACATTGTTTCCCTAGAGGATCCAGTTGAATATCATATCGATGGTATAAATCAATCCCAGGTTGCCCCCGAGATAGGATATACCTTTGCTTCGGGACTTCGTTCTATTTTAAGACAAGACCCAAATATAATATTCGTAGGAGAGATTCGTGATAAAGAGACTGCCGAGCTCGCTATTCAAGCGGCTCTTACTGGTCACCTCGTATTCTCTACATTACACACGAATAGCGCAGTGGGAGCAATTCCTCGTCTTATAGATATGGGTATTGATCCTTATTTGATAGCACCTACTTTGGTTCTTTGTATTGCGCAGCGTCTTGCCCGTAAAATTCACCCAAATTCTAAACAAAAAATACCTATTAATGAGGCGACAAGAGCGATGCTAGACAAACACTTCCTAGGGTTACCAAAGGAATATTTAGACAAACTTCATATTAATGATTTTGTTTACGAGGCTGTCTCTTCGCCAGAGTGCCCCTCTGGTATGTTGGGCCGTATTCCAGTATATGAAATGTTTAAAATTGACCGAGAAATGCAAGAAATAATTCTTAAAAAGCCACAAGAGCAAGAGATTTTCAAACTAGCTCGTTCTCGTGGAATGATAACTATCCGTGAAGATGCTATTATTAAAAGTATGGATGGATTAATACCATTCCAAGAGGTGTATAATTTTTAGTTGATTGTAGGAGAAGATTTATAATTGTATTATAATATAAGAGTATGGAAACAAATAAAAAAATTTTTATTATTGATG
>CAINWY010000051.1 GCA_903854645.1 uncultured bacterium
ATACAATAGAAGTTCCTATTATTATTCCCGCTGCACCAGTAAACAATGGAGGCAATAGTGGAGGAGGAACTGGTGACCTAGGATACATCAAAGTGATTCAGTTCCTAAGGAGTATACTTAATTATATTTAGTAAAAACTAATTAAAAACACCACACGAGAGTGTGGTGTTTTTAATGAATATTAGTTATATACTTTTTACTATTCTTGCAAAAGTTTCAGGATTGTTCTCGGCAATATCTGAAAGAATTTTACGGTCTAATTCTATAGATTTCTTTTTAAGACCATCTATAAATCTACTGTATGACATTTCAAATGGACGAATAGCAGCATTTATACGTGTAGTCCAGAGACTTCTTGCGTCTGCTTTCTTGTCTTTACGGTGAGCAAAAGAGTAGGCTCCAGCATGACGTAGTGCATCCTTAGCTTGGGCCTTCTTTGTACTGCGACCAAAACGGAATCCTTTAGCTTGTGCTAGTATATTCTTTCTGTGTTTATTCTTTATTGTTCCTCTTTTAACTCTTGTCATATATTTAAATTAGTAATTAGTAATTTGTAACTGGTAATTATTATGCGTTTGCTAAGTATGTTCTACGGTTCTTGTTTGAAATATTAAAATTATTTGTCTTCTTTCCTGCTAATTGTTTAGTACGTGATTGCTTTGCATTGAAATGGTTGAACCCAGGTGCACGAGATAATATTTTACCATTCTTGGTAACTTTTAAACGCTTTGTTAATGATTTGTTTGTTTTTATACTCATAAATTTTATTTATCTTTTTCTATTGTAATTGTTGGACCTTTGGGACCCTTTCTATAATCTTCTGCTACTTTATAATTCTCTGTTATAAGATGGAGCACACGATCTAGTCTTTCTCTTAAGAATGCATCTGCCATATATTTGGAACGTCCTGAAAGGAAAAGTTCTACTTTTATACGGTGACCTTCTTTGAGCCATTCTGAAGCTTTACGGGCTTTTAGTGCAAGGTCATTTTCTCCAGTACCAATCTTTATCTGTATCGACTTGGTTTCTGTACTTTTTGCTCCTGCGCGAGCCTTTTTCAACTTCTTATTTTGCTCATATTGATACTTACCGAAGTTTGCAATCTTTACTATAGGGGGATTCGCGTTGGGAGTAATTTCAATCAAGTCAAAACCTTGTTCATTCGCCATTGCAAAAGCATCTTTAAAACTCAAAATACCAAGGTTTACACCTTCGTTTGAGATTACGCGAACCTCAGATGCTCTTATTTGATTGTTTATTCTTTCTCTCAATTTGTTGTCCGATAGAAGTAAAAGGTTTGGACCTTTTATCTCGACTTAGACTAGGATGTTACGTATAAGATTACTTATTCGTGCAATCCTTGCTTGTCGTGAAAAATAGATTACCTACCTAAATAGAATACTAGCATATATATGCTATTATGGCAATATGAATGACAAGGTCATAAAAGTATACAAAAAAGGTGGAGAAACACCATTAGATTGCATAGATAATCTAAAGAAAGAAAGACCCGAGCTAGGTCTTTTGCCTATTACATACGCTGGTAGGCTTGATCCTCTTGCAGAAGGGTTGCTTTTACTGCTTATTGGCGAAGAATGTAAGAAAAAGGATGAATATATAAATCTGTCAAAAGAATATGAAGTCGAAGTTTTGTTTGGCTTCGAAACGGATACATATGATGTAATGGGGAAGGTTATGACGGAAGAAGCTACATCGGGGAAACTATTTGAAAAGTACTCGGTTCTCCTCACCGAAGTCTTTGGGAAGCTCGGCCAGACTGTTCCAAATAGTTTCCCCAACTTCGCTTCTAAAATACAAGACATTATCCCACAATTTATTGGTAAAATTAAACAATCATATCCTCCTTATTCTTCACGACCAGTGAAGGGCAAGCCACTGTTTATGTGGGCACGTGAAGGGAAATTAGATGAGATAGAAATTCCTGCGCATAATGTATTTATAGAGAACATTGAGATTGCTGGGAATAGAGAAATTTTAGGGAAAGAGTTGCTTGAAGAAATAAAAGAAAAATTAGCTAACGTTAAGGGTGATTTTAGACAAGAAGAAATAATTGATATTTGGGAAAATGAATTAAGAAATAAAGAAGATGAAAAATATCCCGTAATTAAATTAAGAATTTCATGTGGTAGTGGGGTGTATGTTCGTGTTATTGCACAAGAAATAGGGGAAAAGCTCGGCCTTCCATCATTGGCTTTAAAAATAGTTCGCACTAAAGTTGGGGAATATTATATATAATTAAGAATTATTAATTCTTAATTATACTCTTTGCTTCTTCAAAAAGTTGGTCTATTCTACTTTCAGTTTTTGCTTCACCAAAGAGTCTTATGATAGGCTCAGTATTTGATGGACGTAAATGGAGCCAAGAATTGTCCGAGAAGTCAAAACGAATTCCATCTTGCTCATCGATTTTAGCATCAATAAAAATTAATTTTAATTTAGTATAAATGTCAGATAGATTTACTCCTACGACGCTCCATTTATCTTTCTTTATAATATATTGCGGTAATCCTTCCATTAGTTCGCTTATAGATTTATTTCTTTCAGCCATAAGCTCCAGTATTAATGCAAGTCCTGTAAAACTATCACGTACTGTATTTATAGTAGGGTATATGATTCCACCGTTTCCTTCACCTCCCACAATAGCATTATGAGCAAGCATTCCATCCACTACGAAACCTTCACCAATTTTTGTACGGAAAACTGGGCTGCCATATTTCTTTGCTATATCAGCTCCTCTTTGAGAAGTAGAAAGATTGAGAACTATAGGCAAGCCTTTATTTTTTGATAAAATATTTTCAATCACTAGGGCTATAGAATTCTCTTCTGATTCTACTATTCCTTTGTCACTTACTACTACTAGTCTATCTGCGTCAGGATCATGGACGAAACCTACATCTGCATTTTTTTCTATCACCAATTTTTCTATATCACCTAGATTCTCACGGAGAGGTTCTGGTCGGTGGCCGAATTTACCGTTTGGAATATTATTGAGAGGGAAGACCTCAACTCCTAATTGTTCAAATAGATATGGGTCCATCACGCAAGCCGAAGCATTGATCATATCAACTGCAACTTTAAATTTCTTGGCACGGATAGCTTCTACGTTTATATGCTCAAGTATTTTGTCTGCATGTTCCTTAAGAAAATTTGGCACATCTTTAGGAAAATTCTCGCTCGGCTCGTTATTCCCGTCAGCACGCGATAAATCTCTGGTGAGATTTTCGCTAGTACTCGACCCGTCGGTCTCCGTAATGCTTCCTGGAACAACGAGCTCTCGTTCGAATTTCTTAATTTCTTCTTCGTAATATTTATTTATACTTTGCACTTCTTCATTAATTGTAAAGAGAGCTTTATCATTTATGAATTTAAGGCCATTGTATTCTATAGGGTTGTGGCTTGCAGTAATGATTATGGCTCCAGTATATCCGTG
>CAINWY010000052.1 GCA_903854645.1 uncultured bacterium
CTCGCATTAGGTTACTTTTTTGGATATACAGCCTTGGCAATAAGTAAGGATGTTAGACATGTGTTGATGCTAATTCTTGTATTTTTTATTTCATTTTTCATATTAGAAAAAATTGTAGCTTTTGTGGTAGAATTATTCAGTATTAAGGATTTTGATGAATATGATGATTAATTAACTTTTATTTATATAAAATATATGCCATTTTTTAACAAAAGAAAAATATGTGTCACTCATAATGGAACCTTTCACGCGGATGATCTTTTTGCTACGGCAGTACTATCAATATTGAATGATGGCAATATCAAAATAGTTCGCACTCGTACGCCTAGGATAATAGAGACGGGTGATTATGTGTATGATGTAGGTGGTGAATATAATGCAGATGAAGACTTATTTGATCATCACCAGAAGCAAGGTGCAGGTTTTAGGGAAAATGGTATACCTTATTCTTCTTTTGGTTTAGTTTGGGATAAATATGGTGAAAAGATTTGTGGAAATCGCGAAGTAGCAAATCAGATTGAACAAAAAATAGTTTGCCCCATAGATGCAGTTGATAATGGGTTTGATATTTCAAAATCCTTGATTGAAGGAGTAAAACCTTATTATGCAGACCAAGTATTTTTGAATAATATTCCTACTTGGAAAGAAGACAATATAAATATAGATAAAATTTTTGAAGAACAAGTAGCAAAAGTTTGTATTCTTTTAAAGAGAGAAATAGTGGTCGCAAATGCAGACATCGAAGCTAGGAATATAATTATGGATGCATATGAAAATTCATTTGATAGAAGAATAGTTGTGATAGAAAATGATTTTCCTAGATATTTATTTCAGGGAGTATTATCAACACTGCCAGAGCCTTTATATTTAGTATATCCAAGTTCTCATAGTACTACATGGAAAGTAGAAGCGATAAGTAAATCTCCAGATACGATGGATAGCAGGAAACTTTTGCCAGAAGCTTGGTGGGGTCATATGGATAACGATGAAAGACTAAAAGAGATTACAGGAGTACCCGAGGTTATGTTTTGTCATAGAGCCGGATTTTTGGTAAATGCATTATCTAAAGAAGGGGCTATTATACTTGCCCAAAAGGCATTAATAGCGTAAGTTGTACAAACAATATGTTTATAGATGAAATAAAATTTTTTGCAAAAGCAGGCCGCGGGGGAGACGGGGTTGTTCGTTGGCGTCGAGAGAAGTTCATAGACAAAGGTGGACCCAACGGTGGCGATGGTGGCAGAGGTGGCAGTATTTACGCTGTGGCTGTTCAAGATGTCCACATACTATCTCGCTACAAACACAAAAAAGAATGGCGTGGTAATGATGGCTTTGAAGGTGCCGGAGGAAGTCGCCATGGGAAGGATGGGCTTGATCTCACCATAGAATTACCCCTAGGCTCTATTATTACAAACGTAGAGAGTGGAGCATCTGTATCACTTGAAGAAGTGGGCCAGAGGGAACTATTGCTAAAAGGAGGTATGGGAGGCTACGGTAATGAACAATTTAAAACTTCTATTAATACCACACCGACTACCGCTACGAAAGGTAAGACAGGAGAGGAAGGGAACTTCAGAGTAGAACTTCAGCTCTTTGCCGAAATAGGACTTATAGGACTACCAAATGCAGGCAAGTCATCTCTTTTGAATGCCATTACCAATGCTGATGCTAAAATCGGTAGCTATCAATTCACAACTCTTGATCCAAACCTTGGAGATTTCCATGGGCACATCATCGCTGACATTCCAGGACTCATAGAGGGAGCTTCAAAAGGTAAGGGACTCGGTATCAAATTCCTAAGACACATAAAGCGTACTCGCATGCTCGCACACCTAGTTTCTCTTGAGAATGAAAATCCTATGAAAGCTTATAAAGAGATTCGCAAAGAGCTCGGTTCTTATGATAAGGCACTACTTGAAAAAAAGGAGGTTATAATTTTGACCAAGACAGATATAGTTACAGATCAAAAGAAAATTGACAAGGTGAAGAAAGAATTCGAGAAGCTCGAAAGCACAGTATACACATTGTCCCTATTTGATGATAAATCACTAAAGAAGCTTATAGATGGACTGGTAAAAATGTTGAGAAAATAAAACTTATAAATTAGATACAGTTATTGTTTGTCAAAAAAATTTTTACAGATAGATGGTCGAAATATTAATTATCAATAATTAAATTTTAAACTACTATGGAAGAAGAAAACAAGTGTCCAGCATGTGGTCACGAGCACAGCAATCCCGATGGAAGTTGTAATTGTGGATGTGTAGAGAAATAAGAAATATAAAATATTTGGGAGAGGGAATATAATGGAGGGCCGTGAGTACACTTATCGGCTATTACATAGCCAGGTACTTTTCGCTCTTGTTAACACAAGAGAACGAAAAGTCTTTCGATTTCCTCTCGGCCCGATTTACTAATCGCCTCCACGCGAGCAAAGCAGTTTGGAGGAGGGAATCTTTCACTACGAGAACAGTATACCTTTTCGTTTGTGAGTACAGGTTTTTATTTTGGTCAGGAATAATTTATTTGTCGGCACAAATAAATTTTCACGACCCTGACTCGCGATTTTGTCTGCTGACAAAATTATCGCTCTGTCTCACAAAAGCGAAAAAGAGCAACGCAGGTTGCTCTTTTTCGAATTCACGCTTTTGTGCCCCATGGAGGGATCGAACCTCCGACCGTCTCCTTAAGAGGGAGCTGCTCTACCAGCTGAGCTAACAGGGCAAGTAAGTTAAAAGTAAAAAGTTTATAAAGTTATAAAGCATTAATTCTTTATAACTTTCAACTTTATAAACCTGATAACTTGCAACGCTATTATTACAGAAAAAACAGATTTTGTAAACTATATTAGAAAGTTGTATAATATATTGTATGAAAGAATCAATTCCACAAATACAAACTAAAAAATCAGATGGTATACAAATGGATATCAATTTTGATGATAAACCAACCCCAGTAGTTGAAAAAAAAGACGTGGATATAATTATAGAGGAGAAAGAAGATCCAGGTTGGGAATACTACAGAAGATTTAATGAAAACAAAACTAATATTAAAAAAGCTGTTGTAAAGAAGCGTGGCCCCTTATTACCACCTTTTGATCACTATAAATAAAACGAGTCACTCAAGTCCAAAAACCCCTTATTTATAAGGGGTTTTTGGTATATTATTATTATCATTCAAATGCTTGACTTCTTTCTTTATATGTATATAATAGTTCTTACAGTCTGATGTATATCTGGCTGTTTTAATTTCTTTGAAATTTATATAGTTTGTATCACATAAAGAAGCCCACACAGCTCTAGAGGTTGTGTAGAGGTGATGCCTATTAGTTCTTTCAAAACTAATAAGGAGTAAGCAAGTAAATATATCTCACAAGGTTGTGAGATACCCGCAACGTGCGGGATAATCCAGTTTAATCGTAACAATATAAAGTTTTCTTTATTTTGTTCCGTTCTATTTTTAAGTAGAGTTTGATCCTAGCTCAGGATGAACGCTGGCGGCGTGGATAAGGCATGCAAGTCGAACGGACTTTATTTTTCTAGAGATGCGATTACATCAAGTCAAAAGTCGTTTAAAGTTAGTGGCGAACGAGGTAGTAATACATAGGAACTTCCCCCTAAGTCGTGAACAACTTACCGAAAGGTAAGCTAATACACGATAGTCTCTCCGGAGTAAAGTTTTTCGCTTAGGGAAAGGCCTGTGAAGTATCAGCTAGTTGGCAGTGTAA
>CAINWY010000053.1 GCA_903854645.1 uncultured bacterium
ATAAAATTATTATTTATTATTAAATACTGCTATAATACTATAGTATGAATGATATAGAAAAATTAAAAGAAGAGAATGAGAAATTGAAAATGATGAATGAAAATAAGTCTGACCTCATATCTATTTCAGTACATCAATTACGAACGTCACTCACTGCATTTAAATGGACTCTTAAAATGTTTCTAACTGAAGAAATAGGCAGTATCAATCAGGAGCAGAAAAATTATCTGGAGAAATCAATGAGTAATAATGAACATGCTCTCTCTCTGATAAATAATCTTTTAAGCATAAATCATTCAAATGATACTTCCATAAAATTTAATTTTAAAAAAGTAGATATTATAAATTTGCTCGAAAGAGTAATCGCTCTGTTTTCAAGTGAAATTAAAACTAAAAATATAAGTATAGTATTCGATAAACAAAAAGATGCCATCCCTTCTGTTACTTGTGATGAGGAGATGATTATAGTGGTATTCCAAAATTTGATTGGAAATGCTGTCAAATATAGCAACAATAATACTATTGTTAAAATATCCCTATCACATATTTTGGAAAATAATGAAGCATTAGTATCTATAAATAACCAAGGGATTGGAATAAATAAAGATGATGAATTAAATATTTTCAGCAAATTCTTCCGAGCATCAAATGCTATTGAAAAAGATACTATAGGGTCTGGTTTTGGTCTCTTTGCTACCAAAAATATAGTAGAGAGACACAGTGGTAAAATATGGTTTGATAGTAATCCATCCTCTGGCACCACTTTTAATGTTACCTTGCCTATCAATCAATAATTATGATATAGTTTATATATGAAAAAGGTACTAATAATCGAAGATGATATTTTCCTTCTTGACCTGGAAGCCGCAAAAATTAAAAAGAACGGCTATGATGTTCTTGTCGCTCAAACTGGAGTTGATGGTATGAAGAAAATAACAGAAGAAGGAGTAGGTATTATTCTTCTTGACCTGCTTTTGCCTAATTTTGATGGTTTTGAAATTTTGAAGAAAATTCGTGAAGGAGAAACAACCAAAAAGATTCCTGTAATAGTCTTTTCAAACCTATCAGAGAGTAAAGACATTGAAAAAGCTATTTCTCTTGGAGCAACCAAATTTATGGTCAAATCAAATTTCTCTCTAGAAGAGCTCATTGAGGAAATAGGTAAATTCATACTATAAAAAACACCATATTCCTATGGTGTTTTTTTATATGATATAATTGATAAATTATGAAGTTAGACGACAAAATAGAACAACATTTCCGTATTGATATCATTCAAAAGAAGGCTCTTGATACTCTTGGGATTAAAACACTAAAAAATTTGCTTTATCATTTCCCTACACGATATAGTGATATAAGTGAAGTGAGGAATATAAATACTTTAACCGACGGAGAAAATGTAACTATATTGGGGAATATATCTGGCCTTAAAACAAAAAAAGGTTTTAAAAGCAAAATTCCAATGGGAGAAGCCAGACTGTCTGACCTGACAGGCTCTATTAATATTATATGGTTCCATCAGCCATACATTGCCAAAATGCTGAAGGAAGGTGCTACTGTACGTGTAACAGGAAAAGTTACAAATAGTAAAACCTATGGCCTCACTTTAACTAATCCAGAAATAAACAAAGAGGATATATTACCCATTGATATACATGATTCTCTTTTTACCGATAAGGGAATACAAACTCAATTTGGCTTCCCTGTCTACAGAGAGAGCCGTGGCATTACTTCTAAATGGTTCTATCACGCTATACAAAAAGTTCTAAAGCAAGATTGTGTAAAAGAAATAGAAGACTATATACCAAATGAAATATTAAATAATTATAAACTACCCGCATTACATACTGCTCTCATCTGGGTACATATGCCACAGAAAAAGGAACACGCAGAGATAGCTCGTAAAAGATTTGCTTTTGAAGAAGTATTCTTCATTCAGCTTGGGCGCCAGCAAGAAAAGAAAAAATACCAAGAAAACTTTTCATACAAATTAAAAATTCCACACAAAGATATAGATGATTTTATTTCTCGTTTTCCATTCAGCCCTACAAAAGCCCAAAGTGATGCCATTGATACAATCCTCCTAGACTTCACAAAAGACAAGCCTATGTCACGGCTTATCGAAGGAGATGTAGGAAGTGGCAAGACTTTTGTTGCAGCAACGGTTGCCTATACTGTTATTAAAAATAGTACTGGCAACTCGAAGTATGGTGAGTACGGCAATCTACAAGTAGCATATATGGCACCGACGGAAGTACTCGCTACTCAACTATATGAGAATTTCATACAATATTTTGAACATACGGGCATCTCTATCGGTCTTATGACAGGCTCTGGATGCCGTAAATTTCCCAGCAAGAGTGCGCCGTGGGAGAAAGGTTCCCAATTGAAAACCTGGACATCGATTGCGAAAAATCAACTATTAAAATGGATTAAAAATGGTGAGATACCTATAGTGATAGGTACTCATGCACTAATATCAAAGTCTGTTGAATTCAAGGATTTGGGTTTGGTAATAATAGACGAACAGCATCGCTTTGGAACAAATCAAAGAATGAAATTAGTAAAGAAACATGGTCATGCACCTCACTATCTTTCTATGACGGCTACCCCAATACCGCGCACTCTTGCTCTCACTATTTATGGTGACTTGGATCTAACTATTATCGACCAAATG
>CAINWY010000054.1 GCA_903854645.1 uncultured bacterium
AGTGCTATAATATAAGTATTAGTGGCTTAGGCCTCCGAGGACCCCGCAGAAATGCGGGGTCCGATTTGTATATATTGATTAATTTTATCTAAAGTTACAAAAAATTCGCGCTCCGAAATCATTCCTATCTTTCTTAATAACCTTTTTGTACTAAGAGTCTTTATTTGGGAAAGACAAACCCAAGAAACACCAGCTTCGTGCTTTATCTTTTGATAATGACTACCATAATGTTCTTTAGAAGTTAATGGAACAACCCAGATCATATCAGAATTAAACTTCTTAATAATTAAACATGGCCTTTCAAAATTTTCATTCTTCCCATCTGATTCTACTCCTACATTAATACCCATCGAACACCACCAAACTTCACGCTCATAAAAAAACAGATCACGAGATACATCTTTTGTATTTATTTCTTTTTTAATAATATTCCAATTATCAAAATCTTTCTCCATATTTATATTATAACAACAAACGAAGAGTATGGGCAAATGAATACCAATTCATTTGCCCATGCTTTGATTGCTATTACCGTATCGTGATTTATATAAAATTAATTTAATACAGGGGCGAAGCGGCGGGGTTCGCGGCCGCTTCGCCCCTTGCCCCATCTCCTTTTTTATCATTGTATTAGTTAAAAACACCTTCTGCATATTTACGCCATGGCGTAAATATGTAAAATTAGGAAAATTAGGGAGTTACATATATGACCCATGGGCCATATATGTAACTGTGGGTTTTACACATATCAACCATGGTTGATATGTGTAAATGTGGGGGAAATAATGTGGATAGATAAAGGGTTGTTTAGATAAGTCCATTTTGCTCTGTTTTGTGTTAAAATACTTATATATTTAATTGGATTGCAAAAATATAGACAAAGTTGTAATCTTTAAGAAAGATTTGAACAAAAAACTAAAAAAATTAATATGAAAAAAGTATTCGTTTCTGGGTGTTATGACATCCTACATGGAGGACATATTGAATTCTTCAACCAAGCTAAAAGTCTAGGAGACTATCTTGTCGTCTGTTTTGCTGGGGACAAATCTCTCGAACTTCACAAGCACAAGAAATCTTCCCTACCGGAAGCCCACAAGAAGAGACTATTAGAATCTCTATCTATGATAGATGAGGTAGTCATTGGGGATTATTTAGGAGAGATGGGGCTCGACTTCAAGGAGCATTTCCTACGAATTCGCCCTGCAATACTCGCTGTAACAGAGGATGACAAGTATGAAATTGAAAAGACAAAGCTTTGTAACGAGGTGGGTGCAGAGTATGTAGTATTACCAAAGACGTTGAATTTTGAAAAAATTTCCACAACTGAGATAATCAATTATATAAAAGCACCATCAGAAATAGCTTTGCGTGTAGACTTTGCTGGAGGATGGCTCGATGTGCCAAAGTTTGCCAGAGAGAATTCATACATCGTGAACTGTACTATCACCCCTACTGTAAGTCTAAACAAATGGGATTATGAGATGGGAGGAGGACTAGGAGGCTCGGCTGCATATGCAATACTGACTGGCAAGAATAGCATCCAATCTGAACTTGATCTAGGAGTAGGGTGGCAGGATCCCGCAGTGATACTCGAGACGGGGCTCTGTGTATGGAAAAGTGGTCAGAGACCAGAACTTGAATTCAAAGTGAGCTCCAATTTCCTAAATGGTAAAATGGCTCTCCTCTGGACTGGGAAGAATCATACGACTTATCACAATGTGGATTTGAAACGAGACTTTGAAAAGATAGTCGAGGCATCGATCCTTGCTCGAGAAGCATTGAACCCACTTGAGATGGATTATGATAAACTTTGTGAGGCTGTGAATATGAGCTATGAAGTCCAGCTAGATGAAGGTATGAATACCCTACCTAGCTACAATGAACTAGCAAAGAAATACAGTGGTGGTGGACACGGAGGCTATGCCTTGTATATGTTTAAGAATGATACTGAACGAAACGAATTTCTTAAACAAGAGAACACTCTCAAAATAGAACCCTTCATCAGAAATCATTAATCTAAATTAATACGCACTAAAATAATACCCCACAGGCCTTGCCTGTGGGGTAAATTATTGATTGAATGATAGCCACTCAAATATTTCTTTATTGAATTTATTTTTGTTTGGGAAGTAAGATGGAAATGCTTCTCTGATAAGAATCTGTTTCTCATTTCTAATATCACCAGCATAATCTAGGTAACTTGAATATTTATATTTATTTAGAAAGTCTAATGCTAGCTTTTTGTCACCTATTCCCTTTTCTTTCCAGTCTTTTTTTATGAGCTTTATTGGGTTTAAATGAATATAGGAAAATAAATATTTAAGATATTTATCATTATTTGCATATTCAGATTTAAATTTACCCTGAAACAAGGAGCCTGTTTTATGATATTTTGTATTGTAATACATGGAATATGCAGTAGACAACTTCTGCATGAATTTACTAATGCTCCCCTCTTCCGTTTGAGCTAGTAGTATATGAAAGTGATTTGGCATCAAACAATATGCCCCTATGTGTACTAGTAAATTTTCACGCTTAAAATCAAAGATATTTTTTGATACATCACGAATTTTAATATTTCTTTTAGAGTTTGATAAATATAGTAATTTAATAAAATGATTATGATCACCATTGTCATGAAAAATTATTCTTTTATCATTTCCCCTATTATATATATGATAATACTCGTCTGGGACAAATTTAACCTTTCTTAAAGACATATATAAACATTATATTACTAACTTACCCCACAGGCAAGGCCTGTGGGGTGATGCTTTTGGAGGGGTCAATTTTGGGGGAATTATAATGTGGAAAAAATACATTAGAAATGCTAATATGTCCCAATGAGGGGTAGTCGTAAAAATACCATAAAAGAAGAAAAAGTGGTGAGCTCTATAAAGACACCGAACTTAAAAAAGGGTCATTGGGTAAGAGGGTTTACCTGCGGGGCGTTTGATCTGACTCATGCGGGGCACTATCTGATGTTTGAAGAGAATAGGAAGAAGTGCGACTTTCTGATAGTAGGCCTACAGACGGACCCTTCGATAGATAGAAAGGAGAAACACAAGCCAG
>CAINWY010000055.1 GCA_903854645.1 uncultured bacterium
CTGTCAATTCTGACAAGCAAAGGGGTGAATTTGTAGTGATTGTGGAGCCTAAATAAATAATATATAATATAAAAATGAGAAAAGAACGCACATTGTTTATTATAGGAATATGGGTAGCTGTATTACCTTATTTAGGTGTTTTTGATAGTTGGAGGAAAATCATGTTGATTGTTACAGGCATTGGTATTATTTACTTGGCTTATCTATTTAATACGGAGGTGAGAGCACGACTTGTAAAGAATGAGAATCTTGAAAAAACTTTTGTAGAAAATATTTAATAAGTAAAATAAAATGCAAATAAAAAACATTATCAAAAAACCTATTTATATAATACTTATTTTTTTTGTATTTGGTCTATTTTCATATTTTTTATTTCCAAAATTTAACAATCAAGTAATCTATAATAGTACAGATTCTGCTCCAAATATAAGTGAGCTAACTAATGAAAATAGCAATGCTATTGATATAAGTACCATAGGGGCACCAGAAGAAATTCCAGTAGAAAAGCCTATAGTTGTAACTCATCTAGATACACCGACAGAGCTCAAAGCTGTATATATATCGGCATGGGTTGCAGGATCAGCAAAGTTTAGAGATTCTGTTATTAAATTAATAGATGACACTGAAATAAATGCGATAGTTATTGATGTTAAAGATTCAACGGGAAGAGTTAGCTTTGATATGGCAGATCCATATTTGAAAAGTTTTGGAAGTATAGAGAAGCGCATAGCAAATATTCGTGCTCTCACAGATATGCTCCACAAGAAGAATATCTATATAATAGGAAGAGTATCTGTTTTTCAGGATCCTTATATGACGAAGAAAATGCCAGAATGGGCTATAACCAAAAAAAGTGATGGTACAGTTTGGAAGGACCGTAAAGGCCTATCCTTCCTAGACCCAGCAAAAAAGGATGTTCATGATTATATTTTAGCTGTTGCAAAAGGTGCATACGAGGAAGGTTTCGATGAGATTAATTTTGATTATATAAGGTATCCATCAGATGGTGATATGAAAAATATCAACTATCATTTGGCCGCAGGAGAAACGAGGGCGGACAATATGGAAAAGTTTTTTAAATATTTATCTCTGGAAATGAAAAAGGAAAAAAATATCCACATATCAGCTGATCTGTTTGGGCTTACCACGGAAGCAACTGATGATATGGGAATAGGACAAGTATGGGAGAAGGCATTACCTTATTTTGATTATTTATGTCCTATGGTATATCCTTCACACTACCCACCCGGCCATATGGGGTACAAGAATCCTAGTCTCTATCCCTACGAAGTTATCAATCAGGCATTAGTTGGCGCTATTAGTAAAACTGAAAAAGTAGAAGGTGACAAGAATAAGATTCGTCCGTGGTTACAAGATTTTGATATGGGGGCCACTTATTCAAAAGATTTGATTAAAAAAGAATTTAAAGCAGTATATGATAATGGTCTCAAGTCATGGATGCTATGGGACCCAGCGAATAAATATACACCGGATGCATTAGAATTAAATATAAAACAATAATATGATTAATTTAAATTTGATAATAAATAAAATAAA
>CAINWY010000056.1 GCA_903854645.1 uncultured bacterium
AAAGAGATGATAAAGAGTATAGAGGCAAAAGGGGATAGTGATATAGTTCGCGCAGAAAAACACAGTTATGCAAAGCCTAGTATTATGGCAAACAAACTAATGAATAGTACTATAAGTAATAGCTCTGTTACAGACTACTCTCTACCAAAGATAGGTGGTGCCCCGCACGACCCATATCATGAAGAGGTGTAAATAATTAATAATTACCAATTACTAATTAACAATTGGGGGTTAAATCAAAAAAATAATGAGAGAAAATATTGTTCAACAGAAAAGCCTTGATTTTTCTTTGTTAATAATAGAACTATATAAGAAATTGATTGAGAGGAAAGAATTCATTATTTCAAAACAGATTTTTAGGTCTGGGACATCAATCGGTGCCAATATTGAGGAATCCATTGGGGCACAATCTAGAAATGATTTTATATCAAAACTAAGTATTTCATATAAAGAGGCGAGGGAAACCGAATATTGGTTAAAATTATTAATAGGTGGTAATTATATAACTCAAAAAGAGTTTGATTTTTACAAAGATAAGGTGGTTGAAATATTAAAATTGTTAACTGCAATTCAAAAAACAACAAAAAATACCAAACCGGGTGTTATATGATATAATATTGATAGTTATTTTTTGATTGGTTATTGTTAATACTAATTAATTTCTTAATTTTAATTAGTAATTAGTAATTGTTAATTAGTAATTATTATGCGCTTCCAAGTCCCACAATTTATAGATATAGAGGATAAGATTTTTGGACCTTTTACATTTCTCCAATTTATTTTCTTGGTGGGTGGAGCAGGAATGGTCTTTGTTTTTTATAAACTACTTCCATTGTGGATTGGCATATTCTTTATCATACCAGTAGCAGGTCTTACTGTGTGCCTCGTATTTGTAAAGATAAATAGCAAACCTTTTCTTTATTATCTAGAGGCCGCATTTAATTATTTTATTTCTAGTAAGCTTTATATTTGGAAGCAAAGGTTGGTTAAAAAGGGTGATAAACAAGAAGAGAATATTCCAACTCCTACAACCATCTCAAATGTCCCAAGACTTTCTGACAGTAAACTTAAAGATTTGTCATGGAGCCTGGATGTTCAAGATAAGCAGGGTAATTAAGAATTAAAAATTACCAATTAACAATTATATGATACAATGAGAATAGGTTTCTAAATTGGTAATTAGTAATTGTTAATTAGTAATTATATTTATGGCAATTAATGCAAAAGCGGCACAAGATTTCGTACCAATTAAAGAGGTTCGTAATGGAATTGTAATACTCAAGGATGGGGGTCTTCGCGCTATACTTATCGCTTCTTCTATAAATCTTTCTCTCAAATCATCCGACGAGCAGATGGCTGTCATAAGCCAGTTCCAGAATTTTCTAAATGGTCTAGATTTCCCCACACAGATAGTCATTCAATCTAGGAGACTCGACATAAGGCCCTATCTTATTATGCTTGAGGCGAGACTACGTGAGCAGACCGAGCCATTGCTCAAAATACAAACAAAAGAATACATAGATTTTATACGATCATTCACAGACGAGGTGAATATAATGACAAAGACTTTCTTTGTAGTAGTTCCTTATAGTTCAAGTGTTATAAGTTCCAAAAATGGTCTCATAGAGGGGTTCATCGGTGGGGGAGCCCCAAAGAAACAAATAGAAGACACCAAAAAGGCTATAGACCTAGCTTCATTTGAAGAAAAGAGAAGTCAGCTAGAACAGAGAACAAATGTAATAGTGGGTGGCCTAAGTGGTATAGGAATAAGAAGTAGTCAGCTGAAAACAGATGAGGTGGTGGAGCTTTTTTATAAAACTTTCAACCCTGGAGATATAAGTCAGGGTATAAAATTACAATAATATGGGTCCCGTTAGAAGTCGCGATCGCAATACAAAAAATAAAATGATAAAATCAGATATAACCAAAATTAATATATTAACCGAGCAGAATCGCGGACAGATCGCGATCTACTTCTAACGGGATGGGATTATTTTCATCATTGTTTAATAGCGGGGGCAATGTATCACAGCAGAAAAGTTCTGTGATGCCTGTTTTACCTACAGAGATATACAAGGCTGCAACTCTAGAGCTTCAAGACATAATCGCACCATCAGCTCTTCAAATAAATCCAAAGGGTATAAACCTCGGAGATAAAATAGCTAGGACCTTCTTTGTTATTTCTTACCCTAGATATCTTACCGATAACTGGTTCTCTCCGATTGTAAACTTGGATAAAATTTTTGATGTTTCTATTTTTATACATCCTATTGAAACAGCAGAGATATTGAGATCGTTCCAGAAAAAGGTA
>CAINWY010000057.1 GCA_903854645.1 uncultured bacterium
ACTATAATTGGCTTGTACTAATTTTTTTATTCCTGAAATCATGTCTTCCTCCTCTACTATTTTTTTACTTGTATAAATTTCGGGACCGATATCTAGCATTTCCTTTTCTGTTTCCTCTTTAGACTTTTTTATAAAGTGAATATCATCTAGGTCTCTTATAATAGAAGCCACCTCCATAACAGAACCATTATAATTCTCTCTCGCATATGATAAAGTGCAGAATTCTTTTGCACGAGTTATAGCTACGTAAACCTCACGCTTTGCCATCTCTATACTCCTCTTGCTCACGTGCTCTTTGATTTTTTCAGGCAAAGTAAATCCTCCTTTTTTCTCTGACATTAGAGTCTCTTCATTCATATGTGCAACCCATACACACTCATATTGCATACCCTTAGATTTATGCAGAGTCATAACCTTGATTCCAGTATCACTACCAAATTTAGCGAGCTCTATATGGGTATTATATGATTCTAAACGGTTTATATAATCTAGGAATGACTCCAGTGTCGCCTTTTTATTACTTGCTTCAAAAAGCATAGCGAGGTGTATAAAGCTACGCACTACCTCCACGCGAGTCAAAAGCTCATCGCTCCCCTTGGATGTATTTATTAGAAGCTCATTGCCTATATGGCTGACTATGCTACTAGGTAATTCTCCTCGTATATTATTCACCCAGCTTTCTAACTTCTTTCCCCATTGTGAAATTGGATTCTCTCCAGCAAACAAACCAATCGAATCATTACAAGAAATCAATTCTTCGATGGCTAATTTATCAGGCTTGGTATTTTTCAAAAAATTATGAGCCGTCAGATATGGTATCTCGCTTGTCTTGTCTAGGACTGATTTTGAAATCGAACTAACATCCGATGGGTCGACTATTATATTTAAAACATTCCTCAGGAAATCTCCTTCGGGGACTTCAAACAGCGATAGGCTTTTCCCAGAAGTTACAGAAAGACCCATACCGGATAGTATCGAAATAGCAGAGCGGACATTATAATTTTTTGGCACGAGGAGAGCGCATTCATTTGGATTCATACCCGCATCAATTTTTTGTTTAAAATAAAGACCAGCACCGATTATCTCATCCCTCGGATAACTATATTCATTTAGCATTATCTTGTGGGTTCCCTTCTTGTTACTTTTTAATTTCTCATCGGTAATAGTACTCTGAAGTAAACTATCTGCTACTGCTAAAATAGGTGCCGTAGAACGATAATTCTCTGTAAGAATTATCTTTTGGGCTTTGCCAAAGAAATGTTGGAATTCTGTAAAATAATCGAGAGACGCACCAGAAAAGGCATATATGAGCTGCCTATCATCCCCTACTACAAAAATATTTGGCTTCTCTTCATCCTTCCAGACAGCCTTTAGGAAGCTATTCTGAACTCCGCTGGAATCCTGATGCTCGTCCACTAATACATATAAATAGTTCTCTTTTATGTCACTGCTTACATCATCATAATCTTCTGCTAGCTTTACGGCGTATTCCAATACATCATCGTAATCTATTAGAGATTTTTCTTTTTTACTTTTTTCGTATAGATTATAAAATGTTACGACTTCACGTGTCTTATCCATCTGCTCAATTTTCTTTTCTATTTCTTTTTTAAGTTTACCCTTGCTATCTCCCCTAGAGGATATACTATCTGGATCTTCTTTTATATTTTTAATATCTAGGTTTATATATGATAAAAATTCATCAGCAGAAATACGCTCGCGCTTGAGTATAGAAATGAGCTGCTTTAAATCACTAAAATATAATGCTGGTTTTCCACGAGGAGAAATATATTCCCAATCATTGTTGTGTAAAATTTCATCCACTAGGAATACAGCTTCATTGTCGGAGAGAAGTTCGGGTAGGTGGTCAAAATCTAAAAGCTCATAATGCTTCTCGATAAGCTTATATGCAAAGGAATGGAAGGTAGAGATACTGACATTCCTGGCATTATCTCCAATATATTCCTCTAGTCTTTTTTTCATTTCCGAGACACCAGAATTTGTAAATGTGAGACAGAGAATACCATCCGCAGGAGATAAACCCTTGTTCAAAATATTGGCTATGCGCAATGATAGAACTTGAGTTTTACCCGTACCCGGACCAGCTACAACCATTACAGGCCCTTCAGTTTCTTCAACCGCTTCGAGTTGCTTTGTATTTAGCTTATTTATTTCTTCATCAAAAGTAGTATCAATCATTTGACCATTATACCATTTATAAGCTGATAATTTGAGTCTCTACACCCGGAAACCACTCTCCCCTAAACTTATCAAAAACCTCACTTTCTTTGGTAACTAGGATGGAAACCTCTCTGCCATGTTGAAAAAAGGCTTCACGTAGGGGAAATTCTACGAAATACTCTGCTAGATACTTTGGTATCAAATCTTCTTGGTAGACCCAATCTTTTATCTGAGGAAAGACCTTCTTGAAATCATTTCGCACTATCCCATAGTGAGTACAAAGTAGTGCAGCACTCTCTATATCGCTCCCTATCATATCTTTGAAATATTTTATATACGCGAGTGTATCTCCACCATTCTCTATCAAGTATGCTAATTGTGGAAGTGGGATTTTGATATAATTCTTTACATTCTCTTTCAAGAATTTTTCGTATACTTCTGAAAGGCATGTGCGAGGCGTCGCAAAAATGACAACTGGCTTTTGCTTGTCTATAGATTCAACAGTTGGACGCACGATGCCAAATAGTATTCGCCCGAAATATTTCTCATCTTTCCAATCTCGAAGTCTGTCATAAATAGTGGAACTGATAGTATTGCAAGCAAGTACTACTCCCATGCAATTCTTCTCTCCATAGAGATAGTCGAGCGCCTTTGTAGCAATCACAAATAGCTCATCTGGAGTTTTGCCCCCAAATGGTACATTTGCCTGGTCACCTAGAAAAATATAGTTATAATCTGGAAGCTTTTCCACCAAGTGTTTGAGAACCCAAAGCCCTCCAAGTCCTGAATCAAATACCCCAATACTACCTTTATTCATATAATCATATTAGCATAATCTTCTCTTTTCTTCATTCCTACCCCTCTCTCCCACCCATCCACCAAACCACCCCAAAAAACCAATTTACATATATACGCCCATGCGTATATATGTAAATTATGGTTTTTATTTTTATATTATTATTTATTTAGTCATATAAGCGAGCCAGTAGTCGCGCTTGTATATGCGGTCGTTAAATGTAGTATAACTGGTCTTCTTTTCCAAACTAAGAATTTTGAAATATTTAGAATACATTTTTATAAAATCCTCTCTCGAGAAAACTCGCTCTGTAAGTCCTATCTCTTTTATAATATAAGTATCATATTCCCTACCTGGACTTGCCTTCAGTAAATTCTTTACATTTTGATTTCCGTCTTTGCATAAAGCACGGACAAAGAAATATCCGTCTTTTTTCATAACTCTCGCTACTTCATCCAAATAAATAACTCTCCCTTTTTCATTTAAAGAGTTTGAGGATGTAATATCTAAAACTACGTCAACTGATTGATCCTCTATTTCATATTTCTCTCCTATGTCTCCTAGTCTATAATCCACACTGACACCCATTGCAAGTGCGCGAGATTTTGCCAGTGATAAAGCGGTTCTAGAAATTTCTATACCAATAACTTTATTCCCCAAGTCTGCTAAATAATTTGCATTTCTACCTGTACCACAACCGAGGTCTAAGATAACTTTATCTTCTACTCTAAACTTTTGTTCTTTTTTAAGAAATTTTAAAAAGCGCAAGGTGTCAGCCTGTGGATCCTCCTTCCCAGTTACAAGCTTTGGGTTCTTGTATTCTCTATCCCAAACATTTCCTTGGTGTGCCATAGTAATTTAATTCTAACACTTTTATTAGACGGTCTCTACTGTTATTGCATTAGCAGAAACATCCTTCTTTAAAGAAGAAGAACAGGCAACTATCACAACCTTATCTCCTTTGGATAATATTTTATTCTTTAAACAATATTCTCTTAAATTCTTGAAGGCAACTCCAATTTCTTTGTATTCATCTATTAGAACTGGTAGACATCCAAACGAAAGATTCAACTGATGATATGTTGCTACCTCGTAAGAAACGGCAATGATTATGGACTCTGGTTTATGACGAGAAATCATACGAGCTGTATAACCGGTCTTTGTAAGTGCAATAATTGCCTTTGCATCTAAATCGTGAGCTATCTTTATAGCAGAGCCTGTGACTGAGTCAGTGATTGAGCGTCCTCCCCTTTCTACAGTTGGAATTAATTTTCTTTCAGGATAATTATGCTCTATATCATACGCAACTTTACTCATCATCTTTACTGATTCTACAGGATATTTACCTAGAGTAGTTTCCTCTGAAAGCATTATCGCATCTGTACCATCGAGGATTGCATTCGCTATATCAGAAACCTCTGCACGAGTAGGTACAGGAGATTTAATCATAGACTCTAGCATTTGAGTTGCAGTTATTACAATCTTCCCTGCGTCATTACATTTCTTTATGAGCATCTTCTGTATCATAGGTACTTTCTCTGCAGGCACCTCTATAGCAAGGTCTCCACGAGCAACCATCAATCCATCACAAAGTTCCAATATAGCATCGATATTTTTCACAGCTTGAGGGGTCTCTATCTTTGCTATTATTTTAGCCTTTGACTTTCTTTTATTTAAAATAGTTCTCAAGTCTATGACATCTTGTGGCGTACGAACAAAAGAAAAAGCAAAGAAATCTACATTATTTTTAATACCAAAATCTATATCTTTTATATCTTTTTCTGTGAGTGACTTGATAGATAAATCTGAGTCTGGAAGATTCACTCCACGGCGGCCCTTAGTATCACCACCAACAAGAATCTTGCATACTACTTCATCACCCTTTACGCTCATTACTTCAAATCTTTTCTTTCCATCATCTACCATTATCATATCACCCTTCTTTACTTCCTTTGGAAAAAGTGGGTAGTTTATAGAAACAATCTTTTCGTCTCCTATTATTTTCTTTGTTGTGATAGTTATATTCTTTCCTGGTACAAGCTCTACTCTCTCTGTAGAAAATTCTCCTAAGCGTATTTTAGGACCTGAGAGGTCTTGCAGAATGGCACCCCCGATGCCAGTTTCCTTCATTGCAATTTTAAAATTATCTACCTTTTCTTGATGTTCAGCAAAATCCCCGTGTGAGAAATTCAAACGTACTACATTCATACCTGCCCTAAGAAGCTTGGACAACATTAAAACAGAAGATGTCGCTGGGCCTATGGTGGCTACTATTTTTGTTTTTTTAATCATATATATTAGATTTAAGTTACTCAATAAAAATAAAGGGGCCTTACAGAATAAGGTCAGAATTATATGATTGTATTATAGCATAAAATCACCAAAAATCAAAAAATACTTTTATATTTCTTTAGAATACTTATCTAGTCTCTTCTGACTGTCTAGAAGTGGCTTTAGTGATACTTCTTCGACTAAGCTTTCCTCTTCATTAAAACCAAATGGGTTGTCCAAATCTTTTATAAAATAAATCATGTAGATAAGAATAAAACTCACAAAAGAAACAAAGAACGCACTTTCGTAAAATGGGCTCATCTTTATAAAAATTAAACCGAAAACAAGAATGGATGTGATTATCTCGGCTATCGCATACCCAGTACCTAGGAACGAAGTCTCCCTTATTGTATGAATTCTGTTTATCATCTTTCTTATTGAATTCTGTTCTTGCTTTAATCGGACTATAAAGTTTGCCTGGGTCTGTCCTTCAAATGAAAGAAAGTCATCATTGAATGAACTGAGCTTCTCCATCAGTACATTTGTCCTCTCTTTTTTGTAAAACCAACTTATGAGTGAATTATTAAAATCACTCAATTTCAATAAGAAATTTTTAGCTTCTATGCTTTTCTTATTTTTATATATTATGAGACCCTCATCTGCCATAGTCTCTAATGAAGCAGATAGATCCCCTGGTAGCTTCTCGCTTTCTTTATAATCCACCAATACACCAGAAATAAGGAAACCTATGAGGAAAATATTGGCTGATATTATCGCAGTAAATAAAGCATTCAAATTCAAAAATTCATATCCATATTGATGAACTACAAATTTTAACAAAACTATCACCACTACAAATGGCAATGTCTTCAGGGCTAACTTCCAGCGAGAATTTATTGGTATTTTATTTACTACTTTGTGTATCATAATTATATAAGATTAATATTAAAATTATGCTTAAATCATAGCATATAATCTATATTTCAAAAAATATAATAGGTGATGAAAATTATTAAATTAAATGATATAATCTATGTGTTAAACATAAAATATATGCCAGATATAAACTTACTTTTAGATTTACTCGTCAAATTCGCGTGGCTCGGGAACTGGTTTTTTTTCGTATTGGCCTTTATAGAATCAGCACCACTAGTAGGCGTCCTAATACCGGGTGCGACACTCATAACTGTGGGTGGGTTCCTCGCCTCTCAAGGATATCTGAATGCTTGGGATATAATATTTTTTGCAACTATCGGGGCAATACTTGGAGATTTTTTCAGCTATTCAGTAGGCAGATGGGGTGGTATGTGGATAAAAGATAAAAAAATTATCAATCATAGTATTCTTTTGCACGGTGAACAATTTTTCTACAAATATGGAGACAAGAGTATTCTTTGGGGTAGATTCTTTGGACCTATTCGAGCTATCATACCATTCATAGCTGGCTTACTTCGTATGAATAGAAAGCCTTTCATATTCTGGAATGTGATAAGTGCTATAGGTTGGGCTCTATTAAACGTAGGCGCTGGCTACTTCTCTGGATCATTGATAGTAACAATATTTAATAAATGGTCAAAAGGTATTACATACATATTTATCTTATCTATTATAATAGCTACGTTTTACATATTTGTTAAAAAACGAGGAATTTCTCTTGTGGAATCATTCCGCCAAGATAGTTTGAGATTTCTTGCTTATCTTAACCAAAAGAATTGGTTCATTAAACTTAATATTAAATATGAAATTATTTCCGACTTCTTTAGAGAGCATAAATATGGGCCCGAAAGATTATTTGGTAGTGTTCTTGTTTTTTCATTTTTAATTATAGTTTATATTTTTATATTGATTCTCGACGTTTTTTAATAGACAATAAAAAATACCCCCATACTAATGAGGGTATTAATTTATGTGATTGAAGTTTAAACAACTTAGTAAAGTGGCTCTTTGAGCTTTTCTGGCTGTGTGTCATAGATACTCAATTTGAATTTCAGATCTGTGATTACGCGACTTAATCTTTTGAATGTTATAAAATATACACCCATGAAAATTAATATTAATGCTACAAATTTCCAGATATTATCCTGTGTGATTTGAATCCAGAATGGAGTATCAGATTTAATTTCTGTAAAATACACAAATGTTACTAATACTAGACCGAGGATAACCGCCATTACTTGAAAAATCTTTGCAAATAAAATAAGTCTTTTAATAGAAAGGACTTCTTTTTCCTGGAGTAACTTCTTGCTTGTTTTCATCATTTTAAATTTACTTTGTTTCTTAACTTTGTTTAAAGGTATATTTACTATTTTATATCATATAAATACACTACTGTCAAAAAGTCAAAACACCTTAAATCCATGAGAATTAAGGTGTTTGAGCCAAAAATTAAAACAATTTATCTCAGTGTCCAGCCACCATCTACAACTATTATCTGTCCTGTTATATAGCTTGATTCCTCTTTGGCTAGGAAAACGACAACATTTGCTATGTCTTCTGGCTGGCCCATACGTGCTGCCGGGATCAGTGATACTGTCTGCTTCTTTACTTCATCTGTAGATCCTACTGATGAGCCTGGTGTCTCTATGGCACCTGGGGCTACTCCATTCACTGTTATTTTCTTGTCTGCTAGCTCTAATGCCATTGCCCTGACCATACTACTCACTCCACCCTTGGAAGCGCAGTAGTGAACTAGACCTGCAAATCCAACGATTGATGCAATAGAAGATATATCTATAATTCTACTTCCTGGTTGCATTACTCTCGCTGCTGCCTGCGAACATAGAAATCCACTCTTTAGATTGATAGTCATAACCTTATCCCATTGCTGTTCTGTCATGTCCATAAATGGAACAAAAGGATAAATACCTGCATTGTTCACCAATACATCCAGAGTCCCAAAATCTGCTACCGTCTTACTTATCATAAGGTCTACTTCCGACTTTATGGATACATCGCATTTGATTCCAGATGCTTTCACTCCTATGGCCTCAATCTCCGCTACAACAAGGACTGTGGAAACCTCGTCTATATCAGAGATGACAATATTGTAACCTTCTTTTGCTAAGGCCAAAGCGATACCACGCCCAATCCCCTTGCTCGCTCCTGTAACTAGAGCTGTTTTATTTTTTAATATCATAATTTTATTTTAATGATTAATAATTCCTAAAAAACTTATAAGATTCGACTATTTCACTAATCTATCTATAAAGA
>CAINWY010000058.1 GCA_903854645.1 uncultured bacterium
CTGTTTTAGGATTAGGTATTTATAAATTTAATTTTACAAATGATGATATCTTCATACAAGATAGTATAATGACTGACACTATAAATAAAATAACGGAAGTAAATACAGGTAATACAATACCTACCAAAATAGCTGAAAAGATTGCAGATGGTAAGTACTGCTTTAATCGAATACAAGTAGCAACAAAAAATGCCCCATATAGTGTAAATGAAAAAATTAAAATAGAGATAAAGGGGGACAAGGTGATAGGAACAAAGACAGGGAATCAAAGTGGTCCTGATCTGACGAACGGATATTGGGGCGACCTCAATGGGAGTATAAAAGATAATATTTTGGAGCTAGTATATTCTTATACTGTTGAGGGTGCAAATGGTAAAGAACTAGAAAATTATGAATTTCAAGATGGGTCTCTCGTGAAGATGCGCTGGCCGCTAGTTTCTAAAAATAAAATGCTAGTACCAGATAGAATAGGTGAACCACAAAAGCAAATTTACAATAAAGTTCTATGTGAGAGTAAAATAGCAGAACCATCTACCCCAAATGAACCCACTATCTGCTCTATGGAGGCAAAACTTTGTCCTGATGGTAGCTATGTAGGACGCACAGGTTCCAAATGTGAATTCATTTGCCCATAACATAATTTCATCTATAAAATTTAAAAATGCGTATCGATTTCTCGATACGCATTTTAAGTTTACTACTTTTTCAGACAAGATTTTCTGGCCTTCCTATCTTCCAAGTTTTTCTAATTTTACGAGCAGGAGTCACAGCCTTACCCCCATCTTTGATTTTCTTGTTGTATTTTTCCGAATATTCTCTACGAATATTGAGAAATTTCAAAGCATTAAAAGGTAAACCTACATCCCAAGGTAAAAACAAAGGCTGCTCCTTCTTATGGCTGATCATATTTCTACAAATAAAGTAATACTGGCGAGTACCTACTTTTTTTGTTATATGCATATAAGCCTTGCACTCGGGGCACAGTGGACGGTTGTCTACTTTCCATTTTGTTACCCACGCATAACGTAGGAATTTCATGATGAAGCCTTTCGTTCTACTGAATGGCTTTGCAAAGTATCTAGCCTTATCTCCTTCTGCTATTAGAATCCATCCAGCATCTGTGCCCTTATCTCGCCACTTTTTTGAAGCTTCGAGATAGGTAGTGTGAAGAAAGACAGTATAGCCATTGTTTGTATAACGGTAGCTTGTCTCTCTGCCTCTGATAGGCCTAGGTGGGCTCAAATTGAGCCTGAGGAACTCTTTGCTGGAATCATTCCTCGTGATATTCCTGTAGCCCATGCTTAAAATCATTTTTTCCAGAAAGAGGAAATCATCCTCTGTCAAAAGCAATTCTGTCTTTTTAGTTTCCACTTATACCTCCTTTTTTAAAGATTAATTTTCTTGATTATTCATTAATTTAGTCATTTTGTCAATAAGATAAATATTAAAATATAGATAGAGATTATAATGATTAAAATGAAAAATATTCAAATATTTCTTTGAAAGGTTATTTCGTGGTCTGATACTGTATTTTATTGATTTGA
>CAINWY010000059.1 GCA_903854645.1 uncultured bacterium
CGGGACTTTTATGTTTCTTATTTAGTAATTATATTACCTATACTTCTCTCTCCAATTATAATCTTCATCTTCGTCATCAGTTTTATCTACCATAGGAGCACCGCAGTTTTGACAAATATCATCGTAAGAACGCAGACCACAACGAGGGCAGTTCATATCCTTAACGACCTTTTCTTTTTTTACTTCTTCCTCGTCTTCCATGCATATAATTATATCATATCTATTTAGAGCTTCAAATAAGAACCCAAATTGAAAATATTACACTTCGCATGCTTGCTCAGGATCTCAGACCTCTTGGTCTTCGAGTTATCCACAGGTGTAATGCTTGACTGTGAACGCTCGTTCACATATACTATATACAGAGTTAATTATTAATAATTATTTAAATTTATATGAGTAAAAAACAATACCTAAATATAATAGAGCGCGAAATTCACAATATCAACAAAAGGATTGATATGAAAATAATGCAAGGAGTAGATTATACCAAGGAAGCACGCGAGCACAAGCAACTTCTCCACAAGATTCGCCAACACCGAAGAAAAGGTTTTTTAGGAAATTTTCTCAACTTACTAAATAAATTTCCCCAATTTTCTAATATCTAATATACTATAATTATATGTATAACGATTACAAATCTAAATTGGTGAACTTCTACAATAGGGATAAACGTATGCCCACATATTCTGAAATGATGAAGCTGTTTGGTTTTAAATCCAAGAATGCAGTTGCGAGACTCGTGGATAAATTTATAGAGGAGGGAATAGTCACCAAAGATCATCTCGGCCGACTTATAGGTGAAATATCACTTAACTCAATACCAATGCTTGGTTCGGTCAAAGCAGGCTTCCCAGCAGATGTAACTGAGGAACTAAGAGACACAATAAACATCGATGACTACCTTATAAACAAGAAAGAGAATTCCTATATGCTAACTGTCGATGGAGATTCTATGATAGATGCTCATATCGCTGATGGAGATATGGTCCTAGTAGAAAAGACGAGCATAGCCAAAGATGGCCAAATAGTTATTGCGAATGTTGATGGTGAATTCACTATGAAATATTTCAAAAGAAGTGGTGATAAAATTTGGTTAGAGCCGGCAAATAAAGATTTCAAACCTATTTACCCAAAGATGTATTTAAATATTACCGCGGTAGTTAAAGCTGTGATTAGAAAATATTAATGCTACAATACCTCCATGACTCAAGAGCAAGCATTTACGATAATGAAAACCGGTGTGAATATCTATCTCACTGGTAGCGCGGGCTCTGGTAAAACATATCTATTAAATCAATACATTAAATATCTGGATGATCATGACATAGCCGTAGCAGTAACTGCTTCTACGGGTATTGCTGCAACCCATATGAATGGTATGACTATTCATGGATGGTCAGGGATTGGAGTTAGAAGCTTTATGGGGGAACGTGAACTAGAACAACTAGAAGAAAAGAAATATCTCTGGAAGAGATTTGATAGGGCTCGAGTCCTTATTATTGATGAAGTATCAATGCTTCATGGTTTTCAGCTCGATATGATAGAAAAGGTTTGCCGGAGATTTAAGAGAAACAGTAAACCTTTCGGTGGATTACAAGTAATCCTATCTGGAGATTTTTTTCAGCTTCCACCAGTAGAAAAAACAAAAAACACTTCAGGTAAAAGTAGCATGGTATATGAAAGTGAAGCATGGAAAATTCTAAATCCGGCTATATGCTATTTATCTGAACAGCATCGACAAGAGGATGATGTACTAACAGAGATACTAAACAATATACGATCAAACAAGCTAGATGAAAAACACTATGAGCAGTTGGACAAGTGTATTGACAGGGAGCTAGTCGGAATAAAAGCAACCAAGCTATATACACATAACGTAAACGTAGATAGTGAAAACGATGTAGAGCTCGCACAAATTGGTGGTAATGAAAAAGTCTATCAAATGACATCTAATGGCCATGATGTAATCGTGGATATTTTAAAAAAAAGTTGTCTTGCATATAGCGAGCTTCGATTGAAAAAGGGTGCCGAAGTAATGTGTATTAAAAATAATTACGATAAAGGATATGTAAACGGCTCTCGTGGTAGGGTTGTTGATTTTGAGAATGATACAGAACTCCCCATTATTAAGCTTTATAATGGAAATACAGTTACTATACATCCTGAGGTTTGGGCTATTGATGAGGATGGTAAAATAAAGGCTTCTTTGACTCAGATTCCACTACGGCTAGCATGGGCTATAACCATACACAAGAGCCAAGGAATGTCCCTAGATAACGCAGAAATAGACCTCAGAAGCACTTTTACGTATGGAATGGGATATGTGGCGCTTTCTCGTGTGAGGACACTGGCGGGGATACGATTGATTGGTTTTAATAAGGAGTCGCTCCTTGTGGACCCTAGAGTTCTAGAACATGATCAAGAATTACAAAATGAAAGCTATCAAAATGAACTTATGTTTAAAAAACTAAAAGGTGGTGAGCAAAACCTACTCGAAGTTGAATTTATTAATAGAATGGGTGGAACTATTCATAATTTAACAAAAGGTAAAAAGATTAAATCTGTAATAGTGAATGATACCAAAATATCCACAATTATGATTACAAAAGAACTACTAGATAATGGTAAAAATATTAAAGATATTGCTAAAGAAAGAAACCTAACACAGGGTACAATAACTCACCACGTTGAACAAATAGTAAGTAATTATCCCTTAACTGTAATATCTCACTTAAGACCTGCACAGAAAAATATTGATCTCGTAAAAAAAGCCAATAAGAAACTAAAAGGGGATGAAATGGGAAAATTAAACCCAATCAAACTCTCACTAGAAAAAGAAGGCAACAATTTGTCATTTGAAGAAATTAGGATAGCTAAATTATTCATTTGACAAAATACAATTAAAGTGATATAATACGAGTATCATTAATCCCATTAGAAACCGCGGTCACGGTTTATAAGTGAGATTAATTATATTTTTATCATTTAATTTAATGCAGATTCGGTTTTTTTAATTAACGACCGCGACCTGCTTCTAAACGCGATGGAACAAAATATAGATAACCTTTTGTATTCAAGAAATACAAGCCACAAGGAAGAGCATATGGATAGATATATTGATCATTACCTTGAACAATACAGAATCTATTTACATATTTTCAATAGTACACACGATAGATTAAGTAAATCAAATGATTTCTTCTTAGGACTAAACACAGCCATTATTGCTGCATTGGGATTCCTAGAAACCAAAGGAAGTGCATTCCACAACTCCGTTATATATATGTTCGCTCCTTTTGTTGGAATTGCTATTTGTTACTGCTGGTATCAGATCATATCCTCTTACAAGCAACTAAATAGAGCAAAATTTAAAGTTATAGATGGAGTAGAGAAGAATCTACCAATAACTCTCTTTGCTACAGAATGGGAATTGCTTGGTAAAGGGAAAGATTCCAAAAAATATATCCAATTATCAAGTGTTGAAAGAAAAATACCAATAATTTTCATTGTCCTATATATACTTATATTTACAATGAGTCTTACTATAAATTATTTCTCTTTTACTTAATTTAATCACAAAGAAAAGAGCGAGCCCAG
>CAINWY010000060.1 GCA_903854645.1 uncultured bacterium
AGTAGAGAAAATAATGAGGCGGCGACCAGACAAAACTTTTTGACGAAAAAGTTTTAGTTGGGGTAAAGAAATGTACTCATGTCCCGGTCGACTGCGCAAATAGAAAAAGCCCCTCACGGAGCTTTTTCTGCAGTCGATAAAATGAGTAGCATTTATTGACTTATCCACCGTTTAGGAGTAGTTTAAGATTAAATAGATAGTATAAGTATTCACTTAATCTTTAAAAAATGAACAAAAAACCCAAAATTCACATTCTGGACACGAATGTAATTCTTCATGACAATGAGTGTCTCTACTCCTTTCAAGAACATGATGTAGGAATTCCTATCGAGGTGATAATGGAATTGGATAATCACAAGAAAGGATCGGACTCTACTAATTACAATGCAAGAGAAGCATTGCGTGCTATTGAGGCTATGCCTCGTGAGAAAATCTATGATGGAGGTGCATCACTTGGAGAAGGACTCGGCAAACTTCGAATTATTGTTGGCTATCCTTATCACGGTGAAGTAAGAAAAGTTTATGCGGAACAGACAATGGACCATCGCATACTAAATGCTACCTACTGTCTGGCTACGGCAAAGAAAAGTATCACTGCTGGCCTGGAGGTAATCCTAGTCTCCAAGGACGTGAACTTACGTATTAAATCAGGAGCACTTGGTTTAACTGCGGAAGATTATACGACGGACGTTATCCCTGAAGCAAATTCTTTTTACAAAGAAGTGAAACACATAGACGTGCCGGATTCTATCCTCACCGATGTGTATGCTCACAAAGAAGTTTACTTTGATGGAATGGCCAAACTTTATGAAAATGAGTTTGTCGTTTGTAATTCTTCCAATGCAAACTTTCTGGGATATTCCAAAAATGGAAAAATTCGTCTTGTGCAAGACAACATGCATTCATTTGGTATAAAGTCCAGAAATCCCGAACAAACATTTGCTCTACAAGCTTTGCATGATGAGAATATCAATCTGTTAACTCTCGCAGGTAAAGCAGGTACCGGTAAAACTCTTCTCGCTATTTCAACAGCTTTACAGCTATTAAAAGAAAAAAAGTTTGACCAGGTATACTTTACAAGGCAAATTATGGGTTTGTCTGATAAAGATCTTGGTTATCTTCCTGGTGATATTAATGATAAAGTATCCCCTTATATGAAGTGCTTGTATGACAACATTTCTGTTTTAAAAAAATTTGATAAAAACAGAGAGCTAATAGACAAGTATTTAAAAGAGGAGAAATTGATAATTGAACCATTGGCTTTCATTCGTGGAAGAAGCATACCGAACACTTACTTCATTATTGATGAGGCACAAAACCTCAACCGTAAAGAAGCAAAGAGTATCCTTACTCGCGCCGGTGAAGGAACAAAGATTATTTTAATGGGAGATGTAACGCAGATTGACTCCCCTTATTTGGATCAAAGTTCTAATGGACTAAGCCACGTTATTTCTAAAATGCAAGGACAGTCTATTTATGCACACGTGACTCTCATGAAAGGAGAAAGATCTTTCCTTGCAGAACTTGCAGGAAACCTTCTCTAGTTTATTTTTTGTTTAAATTTGTTTAACTATTAAAAAAAAGAGTGGCTTGCCACTCTTTTTTCGTTTCATCTTTTATATTACCTTTAAATCTTCAAAAATATTTTGATAGAGCTGTATCACTCGGCGTCCCTCAATCTGCGTCAATGGAAAGTCTTGCCCTTCGTGAGCAATCTTATTGCGTACTATATGTGCATCCCAAGCACCACTAATATTTGGGTAGCCATTTGATTTTGCTTCTTCTAATAACTCAGACATATTATTTCCTACTAAATCACGCTCCTTGAAGCTCTCTTCTAGTAATGTATCCGCCTCAAGTATGGAGATTCTCCAGTCTGACTCATTTGGACTTTCTATTAATGTTTGTATATATTTCCAACGTGGATTTGAACTCCTATCTGTCTCTTTGTCCTTTGCTAAAGCATGGTTGATTTCATGCTCAATCTCATTTGCATCAAAAATCTGTATTTCAATCAAACGAACAAGAGAAAAAATAATGATAAAAATACATAGGATAGAAATAGATACAGATATAATACCGACAACAGTCCATGTATGTGGGTCTCTTATAAAGTCCCATATTGGCCCTATGGAATTATAAATCTTATTAAAAACATATTCTACGTTTAAATATGTAGGATCAAATAAGGGCTTTTCTGTGACAGTTTGTATTACACCTGGTTGCATAGTTTTATTATACCTTGTAGTAAAATTTTTAACAAAATTATACTAAATATTATTTATACTAGTTTTTCAAAATCTTTCCCAATAGTAAAAAGTATATCTTCTCGTAGATAAGGAGCTGTAATCTGGAGACCCAAAGGTAAGCCACTCTCTGTCTTCCCTGACGGTAGAGACATCGCGGGTATTCCGGCAAGATTCGCAGGAGCAGAGAATATATCACACATATACATAGCCATCGGGTCATCCATCTTATCTCCTAGAGGAAAGGCAGGAAAAGGTACCGTGGGACTAATAATAGCATCAACATCTAGAAAAATTGTCACTAATTCCCTTGCAATCATATCTCGAACTTTCAATGCTTTATTATAGTAAGCATCATGGTAACCATGAGAAAGTATATATGAGCCCAAGAGTAAGCGTCTGCGAACTTCTTTACCGAAACCTTTTCCTTTGCTCTTTGCATAAACATCATAAAGATTTTGAGCTTTCTCACTAAAACCATAGCGAATACCATCATAGCGAGCCAAATTACTTGAAACTTCGGCAGGCATAATAATATAATAAACCGCTAAGGAATATTTCATTGTCTCTGAGGTCACATCTACAATCTGGTAACCTGCTTTTTTTAATTTCTCACAACTTTCATCAAAATTTTTAAGCACTTCTTCATTTATACCTCCCCCACTCAAAAAATCACGTGGGACACCAATCCTTTTCTTTAGAGGAGCTTGTTTAAAGTTAGATTTAAATTCATCTGATAGAGATGTACTATCTAGTGGATCCTTGCCACAAATACTCTTATACAAAATTTCAACATCAGAGACTGTTTTACCCATAGGACCTACCTGATCCAAAGAGCTACCCATAGCGATAATACCACTTCTAGAAATTGCTCCATATGTAGGCTTCATACCTACGAGCCCACAAAAAGAAGATGGTTGACGAACAGAACCACATGTCTCCGTCCCAAGTGACACAAGAGCCATATCTGAAGCTACAGCAACAGCTGAGCCACCCGAAGATCCTCCTGGTACCCGAGTCCGATCAAAAGGGTTGCGAGTCACCCCATAGTAAGATGTCTCTGTAGAGCTTCCCATCGCAAATTCATCCATATTTGTCCTACCCAATATAACCACCCCTTCCTTTTTTAATTTTTCAATTACAAAGGCATCATATACTGCGACATGATTACCGAGAATCTTTGATGAAGCACTTGCTATATGACCCTCAAACAAAATATTATCTTTAATAGCAATGGGTATGCCTGTCATCAGCGTTGCAGTTCCATCCTTAAACATCTTTTCTGCATTTTCAACTTGTGGTTTTATGTCTTTAGTAAAAATTTCAAGATATGCATTCAGGTCTACATTTTTTTCTTTTATAACTTCTAAATAGGAATCTACAAGCTCCCCCACAGTAAAGTCGCCATCTTTTAGGTGCTTGTGTACTTTCTCTATATTTAAATCTTTCAGGTTTATATTTTTCATCTTTTAAATTCTCTAGTCACTAGAACCTAGGTGCTAGTTGCTAATCTATAATATCTGCTTTACTTTTAAGAATCCATTCTCTGTCTCTGGAGCTTGGCCTAAAATCTTTTCTGTATATTCTCCACTTTTATTTGTCACTATATCTTCTCTCATTATATTAATGGGCTCATCAGAAACTTCTTCATAAGGTCTATCAGAGGTATCTGAAACCTCTTGGATTTGACCCACATATGCAAGAATAGGACCGAAGCTATCTCCGATCTCTTTCATTTCTGTTTCATCCATTTCTACTCGCGCCATTGTGGCTAGTTTTTTAATAATTTCTAAATCCATCCCGTTAGAGACAGGAAGTCCTTAGACTTCCGTATCTTATTAATTATATTAAATAATACTAAGCTATTTTCGTGACATTATAATCCAGCTAGAGCAAATAAAAACATCTCTAACGGGATCCATACATAGAGAATACCATATTTAAATCATTTTTAGAAATTCTGCCTCTGTTATGATTTTTACTCCCAATTTTATTGCATCAGTATATTTGCTACCCGGTTCACTCCCCGCTAATACAAAATCTGTCTTTGTAGAGACTGAAGTAGAAACTCTGCCTCCTTCTTTTAGTATCATCTTCTTTGCATCATCTCTAGAGAGAGTCTCTAGAGTACCCGTAAGAACAAAAACTTTATCCTTTAATTTATTAGTTGATTTTAGAGATGTATTATCAATAACAACTCCATTTTCAAATAATTTATCCATAAATGATATATTTTCTTTTTGTTTTAAATATTCATAGATACTGTGGCTTACAACTCTGCCAATATTGGGGATTTTATTTATCTCTTCTTCGCTTGCTTTTGATATTTTAGTGAGAGAGCCAAAATGGTTTGCCAAATCTTGGGCAGTTTGTTCCCCTACGTGAATAATCCCCAAAGCATAAATGAAACGCCATAATAAAACTTTCTTGTGACTTGCTATAGAATTTATAATATTTAGAGCTGACTTTTCCCCAAAGCGTTCTAGTCCGGATAGGTCTGCTACCTCTAGTGTAAACAAATCAGCAGCATCACTTATGAGACCTTCATCTTTTAATCTATCTAAAATCTTTGGCCCAATTTCATAAATTTCATAAATATTTACAAAGTGTTGCATCCCTCTTCTACTCCTAGCAGGACAATTTTTGTTCGTACAGTAATATGCGACAGATGAAGATAAGCGGGGGCCCAAGAAAGCTCCTCTTCGTGAGGTCCTCGGACGAGGGAGGAGAGGTGCCAGACCATCACTCATAGGACTTTCTCCAACCCCCGCTTTGCGTTCAATTTTAGAATTACAAATCGGGCAAAATTCTGGCATTTTAAATTTCTTTTCTTTGCCTGTTCTCATATTAGTGAGAACCTCTACAACCTCGGGTATGACATCCCCAGCTTTTTGAATAACTACTGTATCCCCCACTCTGGTATCAAGACGTTCTATCTGATCCATATTATGCAAGGTCGCTTTGGAAATAGTAGAGCCTGCAACTAGTGTAGGGTTCAGATGTGCCAGTGGAGTCATCACTCCGGTGCGTCCTACATTAACTGTAATATCTGTGACTACAGTTGTAGCTCTCTCTGCTTCGTATTTATATGCTGCCATATATCGTGGTGCCTTTCCTACTATACCAAGAGAGTCCTGAAGTTCTATATTGTCAACAGAAATAACAATACCATCTGTCCCATATGGCAAGCTTGCCCTCACCTTCCCTACTTCTTTAATAAAAGAAAAAACATCTTTTAAATTTTTCGCCTCTTTCTCGTAAGGTGCAACCTGAAATCCAAATTCTCTCAATAATTTATGCTTCCCTGAATGTGTTTTAATTGGTAATTGGTAACTGGTAATTGGTAATTGTGCTATATCCCATGCAAAAAAATCTAGTTTTCTTTCTTTTACAATACTTGGGTCAAGCTGACGCAAGCTTCCCGCAGCGGCATTACGAGTATTTGCAAATGTTGGTTTGCCGAGTTCTTCCTGCTTCTTATTCAACTTCTCCCAAGCTTTCTTTGTCATTATCACTTCTCCTCGTACCTCTACGTCGCCTTTTATATTACCCTTTAGATGCAGTGGTATAGATTCTATCATCCTCAGATTCTCTGTTACATCCTCCCCTATAAATCCATCGCCGCGTGTTGCCCCACGTATAAATACTCCATCTTTATAATGTAGTGAAGCGGACAATCCATCTAGCTTCACTTCACAAAAATAGTTTAATTTTGAAATATTACTACTCAATAATTTCGATACACGATTTTCCCAATCTACTATTTCTTCTTCTGAAAAAACATCATTTAGTGATAGCATCCTTATGTCATGCTTTACCTTTTTAAAACTTGGTAGTGGCTTGCCTGCAACTCTATTTATAGAATTATTTGTAATGACTAGATCTGGGTGTCTAATCTCTAGTTCGTGCAATTCACGGGTAAGAGCCTCGTATACATCGTCTGTAACTTTTGGATTATTCTTTTCGTGATATTCTTTGCGTAGTCTTTCAATCTCTTTACGAAGCTTGAGTATACGTTTAGCCTCAGTCTCTCTAGTTTCATTTTTCATTTTATTTCGTGATATATTAATAAGCTACTTTGAGTGAGCGTTCCACAGTCCTCATACTGGATTTATTGCATATATTATACCCCAATGCTTCAATATCTGTAGTTACAAGAGATTCAGTTTCAGTTTTTGTTATATTTATACGGAAACATTTATCTATATTTATAGGATCACTTACATCTGTACTTGGATTTAATGTATATAAAATAGAACCAGAACCATCATCTCCAGCATTATGAAAAGTTAATGTTTTGTCTGCGCAAAGTGAATATGACAGGTTATCTGCACGTCCACTAATATCTTCCTCATTATCAAAAAATAAAGCACACTCAGAAGCGATATCCGCTTGGTAAAATGCTGTAGTTGAATCTCTGGCCACAGAAGATAATATTATTTGTTTATAAGCGGCATTAGAAAGACCAATGGTAATCATAGAAATAATACCTATGACTACTACTGTGAATAATATCGCATAACCTTCATTCCTCTTTGTTTTTAATTTATAAATTTTCATCCCAGTATTAAAATTGTATATATTAT
>CAINWY010000061.1 GCA_903854645.1 uncultured bacterium
GAACTTGGGAGGCTGTCGAGCCGAGCACGAGGAATTTTCTAGCAAGAAAATATATGATTCACCAGAATCACCTAAGGGTAGAAATAATAGGGGAAGCTATTTCAAAGAAGGCTATAGCTATTCTAAAAAATCTATGCGGGCTAATTACTTTTATTTTTTATATGTCCAAAAAAGAAATATTAATAGTTTGTATTTTATTAATAGTCGCTATTGTGCGATTTTTCTTTTTTATACCGAAGAGTCCTGACTATAGTAAGGTAGTGGGGAAGAGTGTAGAGCTCATAGGTGTAGTGAGTGAGGATCCAGATATAAGGCTCAAGAACAAGCATTTAAATATTAAATTAGAAAATATAGATGCAAATATTTTGGTATTTGTGGGAAGAGAGGAGGAAATAAACTATGGGGATAAAGTAAAAGTGAAGGGAGTTTTAGAGGAACCAGAGAATTTCACTACAAATTCTGGTAAAGAATTTAATTATAAAAGATATTTGGCCAATAAGGATATTTATTATTTGATTAAGAATGCAGATATTGAAATTCTTTCAAATCGTAATGGAAGTATTATAAAAACTTGGCTTTATAAATTGCGAGCATCATTTATGGAAAATATTAATAGGGTAATTCCAATGCCTGAAAGTGATCTTGCGAATGGACTTATTCTCGGTGCAAGAGGTGGCTTTGACGAAGATACAAAACAGGAGTTTGTGGACACAGGCACCATACACATTATTGCTTTGTCTGGCTACAATGTCTCGATAGTGGCGAACAATGTTATGAAAATGTTTGGATTAATATTTTCTCAAACACTATCAATAACATTAGGATTTATAGTTATATTACTATTCATAATTATGACAGGTGCTTCTGCTACTGCAGTTCGTGCGGGGATTATGGCATCCATTATGCTTTTGGGTAGAATGACAGATAGAAAGTATGTAGCTGGCAGAGCTCTCGTCGTAGCGGGTTTGGTCATGGTAGCTTATGACGCGCGTGTTTTAGTTGATATGTCTTTTCAATTATCTTTTATTGCCACAGGTGGAGTACTCTTTGTGACACCCAAAGTAATTAATTGGTTTCGATTTTTACCACTTCGCTATGGAGTGAGAGAAATGGTGGCCTCGACAGTTGCAGCTACCATCTCAGTTCTCCCTATACTACTTTATTTAACTGGAGTTCTTTCTTTTGTATCACTACCTGCAAATTTCTTGATATTACTCATTATCCCGATGGGGATGCTTTTCATTTTTATCACGGGAATTATAGGCTTTATATTACCAGCAGTCGCGATAATTTTTGGATATATTACATACCTTATACTATTATATATGCTGTCAGTGATTCACTTCTTTGGATCATTACCATTTGCAAGTTTATCCATACAGAGATTTCCATTGGTAATCACAATTTTGCTCTATATCTTTTTGGTGTGGTGGGTATTCAAAAAGGATATGTATGAAAGGTAGAAATTACTCATAAAATAGCTCATTTCTTAATTTACCCATATTGTGGTATATTTTAAGTATCGTTTTTAATATGAAATCCCCTGATTTTATATATTAAAAATATGAAACTCACAAATACAATTTTGTTTCTAATGATTTTTTCGTTTTTCATACTTCCAAACTATGTGTTTTCTTCTACTACAGATGGCACCATAAATCCTACATATAAATATGCATGGGGTGAGAATGTAGGCTTTATAGACTTTGGATCTGATATAGGGAGCGTCCACATCAGTGACTCCGATCTTTCTGGCTATGCTTATAGTGATACAATCGGGTGGATAAATTTGAGTGGTGTTACAAATAATAGTGAAGGCAAGCTTTCCGGCTATGCGTGGGGAGAGAATGTAGGATTCATTGATTTTAGCCATGCCACCATCGGAGATGGTGGAATTTTCAGTGGCTATGCATGGGGAGAAAATATAGGATTTATAACATTTGGCACAGAGAGTGATAAAGTTGTAACAGATTGGAGAAGTATAAATTCACCAGAAAGAAAAGTATCAAGTTCTTCTGGCAGTTCATCGGGGGGACTATTGTTTGGATGTAAAGACCCAAAGGCTCTTAACTATAGACCATTTTCTTTTAGCCAGCCATCCTTATGTGAATATGTTGATAATATAGAGACATCTAGTAAGACAAATTATACAAACAGTGAAGGCATTGTTGTTCAAAATAAAGAAGCAAAATTATCTTTTAAAAAAGAGATAAAAGACAAGCTCTCATTCCTAAGCAAGAGTGTAATAAATAAGATTTCGAGTAACATATTTCCAGAGAAGATAGTTGAAAAAGAAAATATTGATGACAAAGTTCCGTCATATGATTCTCTTGGTAATCCTCTCTTGGCGAGTGTCGGAAATATAAATAATGACAATAGTTCATTTTTCGCAAATATTAGTATTATGTTGCACAAGATTAACTTTCCTTTATTAATTGTTTTGGTCGTCATTTTATTCATTATTATAATTAAATTATGGAAAAGAAAAAAATAATCAAGTTTGTCCCGTATATAATAATTTCAGTTTTGGTCGGAGTAACGGCAGTTTATGCTACGGAATTTCCACCTACACCAGCAAGTGTAGGGAAGTCGATGTATACATTAAAAGATATTTATAATCTATCAGGTGGTACTGTGATAGAAAAAAGATCAGGTCAACTAGACACGGTGCCACCACTTTCTTCTTCATTAAAAAGTCTTGAATCTGTATATGAAACAATCTCTACAGAGAGAGGTAAGCTATCAAATAGCAAAATAGCAAATGGTGTTGGAGCTTTTGGATTCACTGGTAGTTTGTTTGGGGATACAGATGCTACCAAAGTTCTAACGACAGCTACATACCCGGGTACAGCAATACTTTCTATGGGGGGTGCACTAGCAGCAAACGTTCTCGAAGGCAAATATTTCAGTAATACTACTACATCAAATATATTAGGAACTATGGTGGACAATGGAGCATTGACTATAACTCCGAGTGTAGCAAGCCAATTAATTCCTGCAGGATACCACAATGGTAGTGGTACTGTGGAAACGGATGCAAATCTTGTAACAGGCAATATTAAAAATGGTATAAGTATATTTGGAGTAAGTGGTAAGACAAGCGTAGTAGATACAATTAGTGCGACAGCTAGTGCGGGAGACATTCTCTCTGGGAAAACTGCTTATGCGAATGGAGTACCACTAACAGGAACTTATACAGCTCCTACAGATGGAAATTTAGTATCATGGAATATTAAAAGTGGTACAAGTATCTTTGGAGTGGCAGGGTCTCTCCTTACGAATCCTCTTTATGGAGATGATAATCCTAGTAAAGTTTTAAATACAGCAGCAAATC
>CAINWY010000062.1 GCA_903854645.1 uncultured bacterium
AAATTATTTTAGAAAAAGAAAACCTGATTATAATAGAGTGGCCAGAGAATGTTTTAGGAGATGGTATCACTAAACACCACAAAATTGAAATTTTACATATAGATAGCATGACAAGAAGTATAAAGTTTTAAGCCTTGATTTAAAGGAGCATTGTGCTATTATAGGTGGAAAATAAAAACCAAATATGAAAACTAAATTTCCTTTTAAAAGATCGGCAATGGAATCTTTTATTTTTCCTATTGTCACGTTATTTCTATTAGTAGTCGGTGTTCCATTTTTAATTAAATACACCAGTTTCTATACTACTCAATACGTTTTTCTCGCCACAATTGGATTCTTTGTAGTTTTTATTAGAATAATTTCACTCCTCAATCTCCATATAAAATGGATTGATATCTTATTAACAATACCAATAGTTATTATAACTACAGTTTTGTTGATAATTTTAGGAATTTTATCTCTAATAATAATTTTAATTTATCCAAAGTCTATTTATAGGGTTAGCTATACGCTTTCACTAATTATACTTTTTGTTTTAGGTGTCAATCTAAAATTTGAAGGAGATGCACCCCCTAAAGGTTCTCAATTTATTTTAGTAGGGAATCATACATCTTTTATAGATGAATTATTAATTGTTGTTGCTATGGAGGGACTACCTTGGACTATTGTTTTTGCCAAAGAAATAAAAAGAATTCCATTTTTTGGCAAAATGTTAAAAGGTCATGGTATCCCTGTTGATCGTGATGACCCTTGTTCCAAAAAGACTGCAGGCAAGCAAATAATAAAGGCTATGAGTTCTGGTAAAAGTTTTGCAATTTTTCCAGAAGGAAAAAGAATGAGGCCAGATGATTTTAAGAAAGGAATATTTCTTTATCCTTTTGAAAATGGGGCATTTCATTTAGCAAGCAAAAATAATTTTTTTGTTTACCCTGTAGTTTTTTCTTATCCTTTCTTCTACAAACCTCGTAGTGGAAGATGGTGGTTTTCACCACAAACCGTAACAATAGTTAGGCTACCACCAATAAACACAGTGGCCAAAGATTGTGAAAATAAAGATGAAAGAGATGAGAGAATAGCAAAATTTGGAGAAGAAGTATGGTCCTCTATGAATTCATGTATAGGAGAAAGGACAAACGGAAGAAATTTTGAAATTAGATTTTAAAAATAAGCCCCAATAAAAAAGGGGCTTTTTTTCTTCCTAAAATGCTATAATTAGAGAATGGTAAAAAAAGATAAAAATAAAAAAAGGCTTATATTGCTTGATACACACGCGATTATTCACCGTGCCTATCATGCACTTCCAGAGTTCATGAACTCTCGTGGAGAGCCCACAGGGGCCATTTATGGCCTCGCCACGATGTTGTTTAAGATTATAACGGAGCTTAAGCCAGACTACATAATAGCTTGTTATGACTTACCAAAGAAGACATTTAGACACATAGCTTATGATGGCTATAAGATGGGTAGAGCTAAAACAGATGACGCCCTTGTAGCACAACTCATACGATCCAGAGAATTTTTCACAGCACTTTCTATTCCAATGTATGAGTGTGAAGGGTTTGAAGCCGATGACCTGCTCGGTACAATTGTAGAAAAAAATTTAAAAGAAAAGGATTTAGATATAGTAATTGCATCAGGTGATATGGATACACTACAGCTAGTAGAGGGAACACACGTACAAGTCTATACTTTAAAGAAGGGGATAAATGACACTATTTTATATACAGAGGAAGCTGTAAAAAATAGGTTTGGATTTGATCCTATTTATTTACCAGACTATAAGGGGCTTCGTGGTGACCCATCAGATAATATTATAGGGATTAAGGGTATAGGAGAGAAGACAGCGACTACTTTGATTTCAAAATATGGAACGATTGAGAAAATGTATATAGATATTAAAAGGAATGAGAAAAAAGTAAAAGATCTTGGTATAACAGAAAGAGTATTTAATCTCCTAAAAGAAGGAGAAGATGAAGCAATTTTTTCCAAAACGCTTGCGACTATTAGACGAGATGCACCTATAGATTTTAAATTGCCAAATAAAACATGGAGAGAAGAAGCAGAAAGTGGGAAAGCAGATGAGTTTTTTAAAAAGATGGAATTCAAAAGTTTACAAAGTAGGTTTTTGAGAATACTTGGAAAAGAGGCAGGAGCTGGTGGAGAGCAAAGCTCTTTTTCGCAAGGTCAAGGGACGAGGGAGGAGAGTGGTCAGACCAGTACTCAAAAGACTTTGCTCTCCACCAACTCAAATATAGAGACAAATGAGATAGAAGAAAAGGCAAAAATTGCTTTTTGGCTTTTGGATTCTGAGAAGACAGACCCAGATATAAATGAAGTAATAGAATACAAAAATAGTACAACACTCGAAGAATCACTTTCAAAAATGGAAGAAGATATAAAAAAAGAAGGATTAGAATATGTATATAAAGAAATCGAATTGCCAATAATTCCTATTATTTCTAAGATGGAAAAATTAGGAATTAAAGTAGACAAAGAATACTTTGATAAAATATCAAAAGAATATCACAAAGAACAGAGTCTTATTGAAAAAGAAATCTGGGGTTATGCTGGGAGGGAGTTTAATATTAATTCACCGAAACAATTAGGAGAAGTTCTTTTTGATGAGCTCAAGTTAGGAGAAGCAGATGGCAAGTCGCCAGGGGTTAAAATGAAGAAAACGAGTGGTGGGGCTCGCTCAACCAAAGAAAGCGAGCTTGAAAAACTTAAAGGGCTTCATCCTATAATAGAGAAGATTTTAGAAAATAGAGAATTACAAAAACTCCTAGGTACATATATTGATACAATTCCATCATTAGTAGGCATCGATGGTAGGCTCCATGCGAGATTTATACAGTATGGGACTACTACAGGTAGGTTCTCTTCAAATAATCCAAACCTTCAAAATATCCCCACAAAAACCGAGCGAGGCAGAAAAATTCGGAATGCATTTATAGCAGAGGATGGATATGTACTTGTTTCTTTTGATTACTCACAAGTAGAACTACGTATTGCCGCATTGATGTCACAGGATGCATATTTTATTCAAACATTTACTGAGGGGAGAGATATCCACACCGCAGTAGCAAGAAAAGTTTTTAATGTAAGTGAGGAGGATGTCACAGCTGATATGCGTAGAAGGGCAAAGGTTATAAACTTTGGTATTCTTTATGGTATGGGGGTCACAGCTTTGAGTCAGAATCTGAATACAAATAGAAAAGATGCACAAATATTTTATGATAATTATTTTATACAATTTCCTACCATTGCAGACTATTTGGAGAGTATAAAAATATTTGCAAGAAAGAATGGATACACTAAAACATTCTTTGGTAGAAGAAGATATTTCCCAGCAATTAATTCATCACTACCCTTTATGAAAGCTATGGCTGAGAGGATGGCTACAAATGCTCCTATACAAGGAACAGCTACTGCCGATATTATTAAAATCGGTATGAAAAAAGCCGAGGGAGCACTCTCTTTAGAGGGAATTACAAATGAAGTCCGTATGGTGCTTCAGGTTCATGATGAGCTTGTATATGAAGTCAAAAAGGAAAAATTAGATGAAGCTATAAGGGCTATAAAGAAAGCCATGATAGATGTAATACCCAAAGAATTTCTAGGAGGGATCAAAAATGTACCCCTTGATGTAAACGTAAGTTTTGGTAAAAACTGGGGTGAATTAAAATAGTGGCGTAATTTTATAGCTATGATAGGATTAAAAGCATGGATCCCGGTAGAAGCCTCGGTCACGGTTTTATCGGGAAATAGAATTATAATTTATTAGATAATAATTAAGCAGATATCGGGAATAATAATATTCCAACCGAGACCTGCTTCTAAACGGGATGGAAAATAATATTCAACCAAAAGATGAAAAAAAGCCTAATTCTGGGGTAGTTCATATTCTTCTCTCTCATTCATATGCTACATTCTTTTTTGCCGTAGTTTTTGGTGTCGTTTGTGATATCATTTTTTCTGTGCGCATTTTTAATGGAGTTGTTTATGAATATACAGGAATTGTTCTTCTTGTATTAGGATCTATTCTTGTGTATTGGTCTCAATCTACAACGAGACACCTAGGTAAAAGTGCATCATCCAACAGAGATGTAAATTTCTTTTTACATGGCCCATATAAATACATAAGGAATCCCACAAATCTAGGCCTAACAGTAACAATTATTGGATTAGGGTTGCTAATAAATTCACTTTTTTCAATAATTTTTATTTTAATTACATACATAATATCAAAAATATTTTTTATAAAAAAACAGGATGCAATCTTAGAAGAGAGATACGGGCAAGCGTTTTTGGATTATAAAAAGACCGTCAAAGATTGGATATGATCTATATATTAGTTGGGGAGGATTTAAAGAATAAAAGTTTATATACAAAGGAACTCACAAAGAATTGTGAGAGCTTTTTAGTAAAAGAGCAGGTTTTAGACCGAGACCTCATAATGAGCTATTGTTATAATGTTAATCTTTTTAATAAATCACCATCTATTATAATAGAGAATGTTTTAAATGATGAAGAAGTACAATTTAAAAAAGAAGATTTAAATACGCTGAAAAATTCGGGTACAATATTTATTTTTAATGAAGACAAGCTATTAAAAGTAAATCAGGATAAATATAAAAAATATGGTGAAATTAAACTATTTAAAAACAAGAAAGTAAGCAGTAAAAATGTTTTTAATGTTTTTAGCATTACAGATGCATTTTCAAATAAAAATAAGATAGAAGCATGGACATTGTTTAACGAAGCCTTAAAACAGGGGGTAGAGCCAGAAAATATAGCAGGCATATTATTTTGGAAGATAAAAACAATGATTTTAAATAGCACGAACACAAAAATTAAAAATGATTTAAAACGACAATCAAGCACCCTTATATCTCTATATCACAAGTCACATAAAGGAGAAATTGATTTATCTATAGGGTTAGAAGTATTTATTTTAGATTCTTTGTCTTCTAAGAAAATAGCGGTATAATGTTTCCATGGAATCAATTTTGAAGTCAGAAATTTTTTTCTTTATTAGTTCTATCTCTGTTGTATTAATAACAGTTGTTCTTATTATTTTTGGTTTTTATTTAATAAAAACAATGAGAAACTTCTCAGAAATTTCTGAGATTCTTAAGAAGACAGTAGAGGGTACCACCTCATCTTTATCTGAGGTAGGGAACAGTATAAAAGAAAGCACTTTCTTTAAATTCTTTTTTGGCAAGAAAAGAAAAGCTAAGAAATAATTATT
>CAINWY010000063.1 GCA_903854645.1 uncultured bacterium
AAAATAAAAAAACAAATGAATGATAAAATAAAAACATTTTTCCATACAAATATAAGACGTAAGCGTACTTGGGGGCTTATAATCATTGCAATTCTTATTGCAACTTATTTCATAACAAAGACTCCTAGTAGTGCCATAAATACTGTCACAGATATAGCAAAAATTTCTGATTTAAAGCAGACAGTTTTGGCTACGGGGCAAGTTGTTTCAAACACGGATCTGAATTTATCTTTCAATTCATCTGGAGCTGTAAATTCATTAAAAGTAAAAGTAGGAGACAAGGTAAAGGCCGGCCAAGTCCTTGCCACTCTTGATTCGGGGTCCGAGCAGGCAGCGGTCACTAGTGCACGTGGAGCTCTCGCTTCTGCACAGGCACGGCTCAAGCGCACTATAGAAGGCGCATCAAATGAAGAAATAAGATTAGCAGAAGTAACCTTTGAGCAAACCAAATTAACACAGGAGAATCTCGTCAATAATGCATACAAGAATCTTTTGAACTCATACCCGCAGGCAGTTCCAAAGAATGGTACTAGTGATTACGTCGCTCCGGTTATTAGTGGTACTTATAATTCAAACAAAGAAGGAACAATCAATCTCACTCTATACTATAGTGTAAGTGGTACTGGTTTTAGTGCATCAGGTCTTACAACTGGTAGTGGTATAGGCAATACCATTATATCTCAGCCACTAGGGGACTCTGGTCTATATATTACATTCCCAAGCATTACAAACATAAATATTACTGATTGGGTTATAGAGATTCCAAATAAAAAAGCATCAAATTATTTAGTAAATTACAACGCATACCAGTCAGCTCTCGTACAATCAAAGTCTGCGATAGATCAGAGTCAGGCAGCTCTTGATCTAAAGAAATCAAAAGCTAGGAGTTCAGATATTGATTTAGCAAACGCAGATATACTATCTGCACAAGGACAACTAGAAGGCGCCCTCGCTCGCTACAATGATACTGTTATCACAGCGCCTCTCGATGGGACTATTACTCGTATAGACATCAAGATAGGAGAGCTCGCGATGGCATCAAAGAGTGCCATGGTATTACAAGATATTTCAAATATTTATATAGAAACAAATATAAATGAAGCCAATATCAGCAACTTGTCTCTCGGTATGCCTATTGATATCACTTACGATTCTTTTGGCACTGACAGAATTTTCAAAGGTAACATAACAAAGATTGATCCATCTTCTACTTTAGTATCAGGAGTTGTGAATTATAAAGTTACAGCTAGCACCGAGCAGCTACCCGAGCTACGCCCTGGTATGACAGCAAATATGACAATAAAAGTAAAAGAGAAGGCGGGTGTTCTAGCCATACCATCACGCTCTATCGTTACAGATGATAAAGGAAACAGAACAATAAGAATCGTCACAAACACTCGTACAAAGAAATACATTTCAGCTCCAATAGTCACAGGACTCGAAGGTGATGGAGGAGTAGTTGAAGTACTGAGCGGACTTAAAGTCGGGGATGAATTTGTAATCCTAATAAAATAAAACAAGATGTTAATAGAACTTAAAAATATAGTCAAAAATTACGACAATGGTGGCGTGATCACTAAAGTGTTACGCGGGATAAATCTTTCTGTTGATGAAGGGGAGTTTGTAGCTATTATGGGTCCATCTGGTTCCGGCAAGTCTACACTGATGCACACCATAGGATTCCTAGATCGCCCAACTACTGGGACTTATCTTTTTGAAGATAAGAATACAGAGAATTTCAATGACGACGAACTGGCAAAGATTCGCAACAGTCACATAGGTTTCGTATTTCAATCATTCAATCTTTTGCCTCGTACATCAGTGCTCGACAATGTAATGCTTCCTCTACTATATAGTAGTGTGAGAGCCAATCATGAGAATCGTGCCCGCAAAGCGCTCGAGGCCGTAGGCCTAGGGGAGCGTCTCAGCTATATGAGTAACCAGATTTCTGGTGGGCAAAAGCAGCGCGTCGCTATCGCTCGCGCACTAGTATGCGACCCAAAGGTCATCTTTGCGGATGAGCCGACCGGCAACCTCGATTCTAAAAGTGGAGCAACAGTTATGAATATACTAGAAAACTTGAACAAAGAGGGTCGCACTATTATACTCGTTACTCATGACAAGCAAGTAGCACTCCACGCGAATCGAATCGTAACGATCAGAGATGGAGAGATAGTAGAGGATGTACTCGTACCTGCCTCCGAAAGAGTCTTTTCAAAAGCAGTAGCGGAGGAAGAAGATGAATCCCGTTAGAGATGTGCTTGTTATATTCTCTGGGAATAGTAGAAATATTTTTAAGATTTATATTATTAACTAAATTAAATAAAATACGCCCCATCTAATGAGGGGCTATCTCTAACGGGATGAAGAATAATAATTTAAGAAAAGAAATAAAAACGACAATCAAGGACTTACTTGCTAGAAAGGGTAGATCTCTATTGACGATACTTGGTATTGTCATCGGTGTGGCTGGTGTCATCATCATCATATCACTAGGTTCGGGAGCGCAATCTCTCGTACTAGGGCAAGTCACAAAACTGGGATCAAATTTAATAGGAATTCTTCCAGGCAAAAGCAATGAGAATGGTCCACCTACTGCAGTTTTCGGAGTTCAGGTGAAAACTTTAACTTTATCTGATATTGATGCAATAAAGAATAAAAGTAAAGTTCCAAACGCAGTTGAAGTTGCGTCTTTTGTGAGTAGCAATGTCACTATAGTAGCAGGCAAGGAAAGTGTAGATACAAAGTTCACAGCGACGGATGGTAGCTATGTGCGAGTACAGAATACAGAGATGATAAAGGGAACTTTCTTTACCGATGAGGAAGCGAATTCAGGAGCCAATGTTATCGTGCTCGGTTATGATGTTGCAAAATCATTATATCCCGATGGTAACGAGATAGGTAAAGTAGTAAAGATTAAAATTCCAGACAATAACCCGATAGATAGTAATGTATCAAACAGCATCCCGTTTCGAGTTATAGGTGTGCAGAAGAAGCTCGGCACTGTCACATTCCAGAATCAGGATGACCAAGTATTCATACCTTTCTCTATAGGCCAGCGCCAGATTCTAGGCATAGATTATATACAATTTGCTCGTGTAAAAGTAGACGATGCGATAAATATAAAAGTCGCTATACAAGATATAAATAGAGTATTAAGGGAACAACATAGAATTCATGATATAGAAAATGATGATTTCTCTGTACGTGACTTGGCAGATATTATAAAGCTTCTCACTGGGATAACAGACACTTTGCGTATATTCCTCGGTCTCATGGCAGGCATCTCTCTAATAGTTGGGGGGATTGGTATCATGAATATAATGCTCGTTACTGTCTCCGAGCGTACACGCGAGATAGGTCTACGAAAGGCGATAGGTGCAACACGTGCAAATATTCGAAATCAGTTCCTCCTCGAGTCCATAGTTCTAACTTTCACTGGAGGAATACTGGGAATTATTTTAGGAATTTTAGTTTCATATTTGATTGCAGTTGGTGCTCGACTTGCTGGGTATGACTGGGCTTTCATTATTTCACCGTTTGGAGTTTTACTCGCTGCATCAGTTTCTATTTTGACGGGTATTGTTTTTGGGCTTTATCCTGCACTCAAGGCAGCCAAGCTTGATCCGATAGATGCATTACGATATGAATAATTTATAATACACAATGCGAAACATTTATTTTAAACAAGCTATACGAGGTATCAAATCCAATCCATCGAGGACTCTTTTGACTACACTCGGCATTATGATCGGTATTGGTACTGTCATACTAGTCCTCTCTGCTGGAGAAGGATTTAAAAGTTATGTGAATGCCCAGGTAGAAGCATATGGCACCAATACTATAATAGTAGAGACTTCAATCCCAGCTTCAACGAAGGATCGGTCTAGTGGAGCAAGCAAGTCAGGCAATGCGAATAGCTCCGCAGCCAATGCTGTTCCAGTTATGACATTGAAAACTCGTGATATAGAAGATATAAAGAAAATTCCCAATGTAAAGAATGCTTATGGTGCCTCAGTCGGCCAGCAGATCGTCACATACAAAGGGATATCAAAGACTGCATTTATTTTCGGTGCACATGCTGCTCGCTTTGATATAGATAAAGGAATTATTGAAAAGGGTAGAGGCTACAGTATACAGGAGGACAAGTCTCTCGCCCAAGTAGCAGTTCTCGGACACAAAGTAGGAGATGATTTATTTGGTGATGCTGATCCTTTAGGCAAGCTAGTCCGTGTCGGGAATTATAATTTTGAAGTCATAGGTGTATACGAAGAGAAGGGTAGTTTTGGTCCTATGAATGAAGACGAGCAGGTATTCATACCTGTCACGACTTTGCAAAAGAAAATTCAGGGAATAGACTATCTCATATATTCAGTGGTAGAACTTGTGGACAACAGTAAAGCTTCAGCTACCAAGCTCGATATTATGGATACACTGAGGAAGAATCATTATATCACTGATCCATCACGAGATGATTTCAAGGTGAATACACAGACAGAGAGTTTGAGCGTCTTCACTACAATTTTAGATGCTATTACATTTTTGCTTATTGCTATTGCCTCTATATCTCTCATTGTTGGTGGAGTGGGGGTTATGAATATTATGTATGTGGTAGTAACAGAGCGCATAGGGGAGATAGGATTGAAGAAGGCTCTAGGTGCCCGCGCAAAAGATATACTCTATGAATTTTTATTAGAAGCAGTTATTTTAACCATTATTGGAGGGGTGATAGGTATTATAGGAGGTTCATTCTTCTCATTTCTGGTGGCAAAGTATGCGCAGAGTACAGGTCTTACATGGAAGTTTATAGTTCCTATCTCTGGTGTAATTATTTCAGTTTCAGTATCTATGATTATAGGTGTTGTCTTTGGAGTGTTCCCAGCTCTCAATGCTGCCAAGCTTGACCCAATCGTGGCACTCAATAGGGAATAATTAGTGATTAGTCTGGTGCCCGAAAGCTTCACTTTCGGGCACCTTTATATCAATTTTTACTAGAACCTAGTCATCAGTTACTATAACCTAATTCATGCTATAATGCCCTAATGGAAACATTTTTAAACATAAAGAAGATAAGCATTTCGGTTTTTATATTAATAATAATTATTTCGTGTTATTTTATCGTTAAGACAGTTAATGAAGTGAAGAATAGTAGCTACGTAGGACGTGGAAATCAGCCTATGAATACCATCACTATTTCTGGTACAGGGGAGGTGCTCGCTGTTTCTGATATTGCATCTTTATATGTGAATTTGAACAAAGAAGGTAAGACTGCAAAAGAGGCGCAGGATTTACTCAATACTGAGATTACAAAAGTATTAACTTATGTGAAGGAGCAGAAAATAGCTGACAAAGATATCAAGTCTGAATACGGAGGACTAAATCCAAAGTATTCTTATGAAAAGCAGCCAGTTTGCTATACTTACCCATGTCCATCATCTGATCCAAAGATTGTAGGATATACAGCTACACAGGCGATCACCATCAAGGTCCGTGTAGTTGATAGTGCAAGTGAGATTCGTACAGGACTCGCAGGTATAGGTGTTACTGATATCAGTGGCCCAACTTTCTCAATAGATGACGAGCAAGGTTTCAAGGATCAAGCTCGCTCAAAGGCAATACTTGATGCAAAAGAAAAAGCTAATGTTCTAGCCGGTGAGCTTGGAGTCAGATTATCTCACATTGTGAACTTCTCCGAAAATTCAGGTGGAAATTATCCTATGTATGCAGCAAAGGCAATGATGTCAGATAGTGTTGGAGCTTCTGCCCCAGCCCCAACCTTACCAAAGGGTGAGAACAAGATTACCTCAGATGTGTCTATTACATACGAAATCAAGTAGTCCAAAATTCAATATATAAATGGGGCCCGAAGCACAGCTTCGGGCCCCATTTGCTTTATCACGCTTCTAGTGGTATTATACATCTATTACACCCCCGGGGTGTTTTTTAATAAAAGAAACTTTTTAAATGATGAATCCCGTTAGAGACCGCGGTCACGGTCAATGGGATAAAACATATTATAATTTAAATTTAAAAGATAGATTGTTGTTGGTATAAAATATGCTGACCGCGACCTGTCTCTAAGCGGGATGAAAAATATCACAGAATTTCTTAAAGAGGTTTACGCTGAATCAAAGCATATCACTTGGCCTACACGCAAGCAGACTATGTATTTCACAATAGCTGTTTTAGCCATATCTGTCATAATCGCTTATTACTTGGGTCTATTAGATTTCTTGTTTAGTAAGGGGGTTGAGAGAGCATTACTTTTGAGATAGATATCTTGTCGCGAGGCAGGTTTTATAAATAATTTTTAATATATAATATGGCAAAACAAGAACTAAGAGGAGAGAGGAATTGGTATGCTATTCATACTTACGCAGGATATGAGAATGCAGTTATGCGTAATCTTCGTCAGCGTATAGATTCACTGGGGGTGAATGACAAGATTTTCAGTGTGATAGTACCAACAGAAAAGAAAATCAAAATAAAGGGAGGCAAGAGAGTAGAGACAGAAGAGAAGGTTTATCCAGGTTATGTACTCGTAGATATGATAGTGGATGACAATTCTTGGTATGTAGTCCGCAATACTCCTCGTGTTACAGGATTCGTAGGAGCAGGAGTAAATCCAGTTCCACTCGAGAAGAAAGAGGTAGAAGATCTATTCAGCAAGATGGACAAGGGCAACAAGACGAACAAGCATCAGATGGACATAGAAGTAGGAGAGATTGTCCGCATAGCAGATGGTCCATTCAAAGAACTCGAAGGTAAGGTGAGTGATGTAGACAACGAGAGAGGCAAGGTAAAGGTCCTCGTTTCAATGTTCGGTAGAGAAACCCCTGTCGAATTGGATTTCTTGCAAATCAAGAAACTTTAATCAATCTGACACAAAATAGCTCTTATTAAAGGGTCCAGATAATTTTCTACTGAAAATTTCTTCATTGCTCGGCTCGACAGCCTTGCGCATGCCCCTTTAATAAGACTATTTTGTTTTAGATTGATTACTATTACTAATTGTGTTATATTAACCCTGTTACGCTAGCTTCAAATTTAGGTATTAAATTCTTAATTCCTAATTATTAATTCTTAATTATTTTATATGGCAGCCAAAAAAATTACAAAAAAAGTTAAATTACAAATACCAGCCGCAAAGGCAACTCCAGCTCCTCCACTTGGACCAGCATTAGGTCAGGCAGGGGTGAACATCGCAGAATTCTGCCAAAAGTTCAACGCTATGACAGCAAAGGATGCAGGGGAGATAGTAGGTGTAGTCATCACAGTTTACGAAGACAGAACTTATGATATAAAGGTGAAGACTCCTCCAGTTTCAGGTCTTATATTCAAGGCAGCAGGGGTAGAAGGAGGCTCAGGCAAGCCAAACCTAAGCAAGGTAGGCAGTATCACAAAGGCCCAGGTCCGTGCTATAGCCGAGAAGAAGATGCCTGATTTGAATGCAAAGAACATAGAAGGAGCAATGAAGATAGTAGAAGGCAGTGCTCGTTCTGCAGGAATCAGTATCGTAGGATAATACATAGAATATACACATAAATGCCCCGCCGGATTACCGGCGGGGCATTTCCTATACCCGAAAACCTGATTGACATAACCCTAATTTTGTGCTACAATACCCCCAAACTAAAATCAAAACAAATTTCTAGGAAATGACGTTTTGCGAGCGCCCTTATCGCTTGTCGCCCAAATAAGGAAAAGTTATTTGAAAAATTAATTAATTAAATTTAAGTGTTATGGCAAAGAACAATCATGAGCATAAATCCCTAAAAGGGAATGGTCAGAGTAGAGTAGAACAAGTAGCCGTAGGGGATAAACTCCTGGCTCTTTTGAAAAAAGAAGTACAAGTTGGATTTAGAGGTCCTTATCAAGGGTCTGCAAAGGGTTCGGTTGCCATACTGGTAATCACAGCCAATAGTCCATCTTTAAAAAGCAAAGCACTTTCTTACATCTCAAAACAAACAGGTTTTGATGCCAGCAAGGAATCAATTGTGAATCATGGTGACATTGCTAAAACAATTGTTATCAACCTATCCACGACTCCTCCGGGGTTTACGAAAGGGATTGAATCCAGTTACAAACTATTGTTTCCAAATGGTCACAAAAAAGAAAAGGCAAAGCCTATAGTAGAGGCTGAAGTACCTGTAGTTGTAAAAGCACCACCAGTAGAAGCCCCAAAAGCCGAAGAAAAGAAAAGGCTAGTGAGCAAAACAGTTTCTCTTTCAAAATTTTTATCTACTATGTTGGTTCACGAAATGATGATCACAGATCCCACGTTGGATACAAAAGATTATCGTCTGAAAGCTTTTTGTAGTCATGATAAGAAAAAAGAAGATGACTACAATGTTATCAATTGCAATTCTCTGGAAATTGCTGAAAATGTGGAAAAGGCCATCAATTGGTTCTATTCGAATAATGAAGCAATCCGTGTGGACAGTACCGTCATGTTTAAAATCCCTGATAGTATAGAGGAAAAGAAAATTGGTATCAATTTTTGTTTACCCCCTAGTCACAATTCAGATGAGGACGAAGTAAGAAGACGCCTCCATAGAGTGGCATTTGGTTCAAAGCCCGTTTCTATTGTAAAAGGAACGAGTTCATTCTTGGTGAAGTATCTAAAGAAGAATACTGCCCCTAAAATCTTTTCTTTACTGAAGGGGATGGGCTGGGATGTAATAAAGAGTAATGATCTGATTTATATCAATCTTCTTGATTTAACTAAAGATGAGAATGCTGTGACGACTCCAACCGCTGCTGAAGAGAAATTATCTCCAGCTGTAGAGCCACTTGTTAGAGTAGTTGATGCTCCTGTTCCTGCTTTAAACCAGCAAGGTTGTATCCCATTCATTCATTCAAAGGAGGAAGCTCTCGAGGAAATAGAGAGAATTTACTCTGATGCTAGACTTTTTTCGAGACTTCCAAAGGATGTTCAAGCCAGATTCGTTTCAATCTTGAAAGCCGCTTATAATGAAAGCCATCCAGTCGAGTATGCAAATACTCTTCTCGAATTTTTCAAAAAATAAATTTAATTCAATTAACCCAAACAAAAAGACCACGGATCCAAAGGACTCCGTGGCTTTTTTATTTATCAATAAGTTTTATAAAATAAGAAAAAGGTAACTTTTATGATTTTATATTTTATTTACTAACTCTTTCTACATATTCTCCAGAGACAGTATTCACTACGACTTTGTCTCCTTCTTCTACAAAGAAGGGAACTTGTATCTTTACTCCATTTTCGAGGACTGCTAGCTTGCCACCTCCATTGGCAGTGTTTCCACGGATAGATGGGGGAGCTTCTTTGATTGTAAATTCCATTTTGATAGGTAGAGATATCTTGATTATTTTCTCTTCATCATTATCATCCCAGACCATAGCAGTTACCTTACCCTCGGCTTTCATATATTTGGCAGCATCACCGAT
>CAINWY010000064.1 GCA_903854645.1 uncultured bacterium
ATGCAAAAAGAGAAGATCTAAAGAAGCTCAATGAGGCTGACAAGGAAGCAAAAGATGCTGAATTTGAAGCTAAAAAAGAAGAATTTAAAAAGCAAATGGAATTAAAAAAAGAAGAAGTCAAATCAAAGATAGAAGCTAATAAAGAAAAATTTAAGAAAGATTTATTAAAAATCAAAGACGGGAAAAAGCAATTAACAGTTGAAAAAATAGTATCTAAAATAGCCGAATTAAATACAAAAGCAGTTAATAATCTAAATGATTTAACTGATAAAATTGAGGCAGCCCTACTTAGAATTGAAATTCGTGCAAATGACGCAGAAGTAATAAGGGGTGTCGATGTAAGTACTACCCGTACTGCAATAGTTACAGCAAAAGCTTCAATATTAGATGTAAAAGCCCTAATTCTTGCTCAGTCTACAAAATCTTATACAGCAAACATAACTACTGATGCGCAACTGCAAGCAGCTATGAGTACAATAAAAGAAAGTTTGAATGGAGATATTAAAATTCTTCGAGACAAAGTAAAGGCTGTGCATGAAAATGTTAAAACAGTGGCAACTACACTCGCACAAACACCTCGCATCGATGATTTAACCAACATCAATACTAATACAACCCCTACAACAACAAGTACAACTACTCCAGTCGAAAATAATACAACAGGAACTACTCCTGCTAATTAACAACTAATAGTCTCTTTATTTTAAAGTTAAAGAGATCCAAAAAATTATTTATGAATAAAAAATTGTTATATGGAATTATTATTGCAATCATTATAATCATCTTCACTATCATTTGGAGAAATTCACAAAAAGATGAAATAAATGGGGGAGTAGAGGAACAAAATAAGATAAATCAAAATACAGAACAAGCTACTCCAGTAGATACAGCCGCATCTATAAGAAATGATGTTAATAATATACAAGTGGATTCAGGTATTGATGCTGACCTTAAGGCCATTGATACAGAGATTAGGACTTTATAAGTATTTTAAGGTGTACATAACAACAGCCCCCTCCATGAATGCAGGGGGCTGTTGTTATGTATTTAACCTTGGTAAATATAGATATTTCAAGATAAATTATCTCTATTTTATTTGTTTGAACAAAATATAATGATAGGTTGACAGAATAGGGGATAAATGCTAATATACTAAACATATTGAGAGACTCCTTGTGTGTATGAGTGTTTCAATTTTAATTTTGAAACACAACAAACTTCCAGCTTTAGCTGTAGAAGTAAAAAAATAAATATGTATAACAATACAAAACAACGAGGACCTAGTAGGTCTTCTAATTATTCGAGTGGAGGAAGTAGATCCGGAGGTGCAAGTCGTGGTGGCTTTTCTTCTGGTGGTAGAAGTGGAGGAAGGCCTTCATCAGGTGGAAATCGTGGTGGTGGTAATCGAAATAAAAGAAAATCTTCATATGAGAGGATCGACGTATCTCGATTCATTAGTAAATCAACTGTGATAGAAAAAGAAGAAATATATCTTCCTACTCACACATTTGCTGATTTTAAAATCGATGCAAAGCTCAAGCTAGCTATTGCAAATAAGAATTATATTTATCCTAGTCCAATACAAGACAAATCTATTCCTCATGCACTTGAGGGACGCGATATACTAGGCATAGCAGATACAGGAACTGGTAAAACAGCTGCTTTTCTTATACCTATCTTAAATAAAATTATAAATAATAGGGAAGAAACAGCTATTATAATAGCTCCAACACGTGAACTAGCAATTCAAATAGAAACAGAGTTTAATGACTTTGCTCGTGGTATGAAGATATACTGTGTAGTATGTGTTGGTGGTGCACCAATATCTGCCCAAATAAGAGGATTAAGACGAGAATGCAACGTAGTTATTGGTACTCCAGGTAGACTTCTAGATCTCGTAAAGCGTGGAGAGATAAATTTATCAACTACTCGTTCTATAGTACTCGATGAGGCAGACAGAATGCTAGATATGGGATTCATAAATGACATAACATTCTTGTTAGAAAAAACTCCTACAGAAAGACAGGGATTCTTCTTCTCTGCAACTCTTCCAAAGCCTATCGAGAAGCTGATAGAGCGTTTTGCAACAGATCCAGTCAAAGTGATGGTAAAGACAAGAGATACTTCAAAGAACGTTGAGCAAGATGTAATACGAATAAATCGTGACTCAAATAAAATAGATATTCTTTGTGAGCTACTTGATAACGAAAAAGAATTTAAAAAAGTTTTAATTTTTTCTGAAATGAAACATGCCGTAGAAAAACTTTCTGTTGAATTAATAAAGAGAGGGTATAAAGCAGGCTCAATTCATGGAGACAAGCGCCACAACGACCGCCAGCGCACTCTTCTAAAATTCCGCAACAATGAGATCAATATAATGGTAGCAACTGATGTTGCAGCACGTGGCCTAGATATACCTGAGGTCACACACGTTATAAACTACGAAATTCCTCAAACTTATGATACATACATTCACAGAATTGGTCGTACAGGCCGAGCAGGCATGAAAGGTGTAGCATTGACTTTTGTAGGTTAACAAATATTGCAAAAGAATACGAAAAGGAGTAAGCTATTCTACAAATAGTTTACTCCTTTTGGAAGTTAAACTTGAATGCGTTATTTTCATAATTTTTAACAAAAAAATTTCAAGCTTATGTTAAAGAACAAATTAAGCAAAAAAGAAGCTCGGGATCAGAAAAAATTGGACAGACCGAAAGCTAAGAAGGCAAGAGATCAGAGGAAAAAGGAACTAGCTTTAGTCGACCAAAAGCACAAAAAAAAGAGCATAGAAAAGGACCTTAAAAAGGACAAAAAAAACAAAAAAGAAATTATTACTGCAAATGTAGAAGAGTAGAAAAAATTTCTTTTATTGTAAAAGCTGGGGGACAATAAAATGTACCCTGGCTTTTTTCGTGCAACTTCTATGTTTGTAATTAAAAATAATATACAGGTGGGGAAGTATGTCATTTATAGAAATTCAGAACATATCAATACTAAAGGTCTATTTTATCATAATAGTGTCGTAAAAGGTATATTGTACGACATTCACATATGAAATAAGGCTTACTATAAAAGGAGCCCATTGGACTCCTTTTATATATCCCCTCTGTAATTCTTTACTTCAAAAAAAATTAAACTCCTTCCACACAATTATTAAAATCACGAACTTGTTTATTGTAATTATTTATTTTAGTTTTAATTTCTACTATCAGATTATTATATTCTTTTACCAAATTATTATATACATCTATTTGTCCATTTGTCGTCATCCCTTCTGATACTGCACCACTATCGATTTTACTTCTTTTATCTGACAAGTCGCCTTCCATCTGCTTTATTTTATTTTGGTCAAAATCAATCATTCCACTTAACACCTGACTTATAGAAGGACATGCACTAGTAGGCAGGCCAAAATGCTGCACTGCCATCCATATAGTTTCGCCATTATAATCACCCTTAGCGACAGACACTCCTATCTCTGTATATCTATTATTTAGAATGTTTGCCCTATGTCCAGGACTGGCCATCCATGCATCTACTAACGATGTGTCATCTTTGAAATTGCCCATCGCCAAGTTCTCGCCTATTAATATATACTCATAGCCTACTTCCTTACCTAGATCGCTTACTCCTACTCCTGTAGGCGAAATATGTTCAAAATATCCCTTTATAAACATATCTTGTAATTTTTTTTCAGCTGAAAAATTTAATTTAGGATTTTCTACCAAGGGAGGCAATCCATCAATCTCACTTCTGTATTTGTTTGTTATACTTATAACATTCTCACTAACTAGCTTAATTTTATTTGTAGCATATATCAAAAAAGAATCAGGCACTACAAGAGCTCCGGGGGTTTGCACATTTTTTTCCTTTTTTATGTCATTACTTAATGTAACTACTACTTGATTTAATTTATCCTTGTATTTGCTTTTATATACTGATGAAGTACTGTCCATAACATTCTGTATGTATGGTACTACATTTGAGTATATTGTTTTATAATTTGTTTTAACAACAAAAACAATAAATATTAAAATTATGGCTATGAATATTGAATTTACTATTTTCATCATTTTGACTTTTTTATATAATAATTATTTACAAGATGCTGCCTTGCTAAAACCCGAGTCCTCTGCCTCAAGAGTTGTGGCAAACCACATCTGATTTTCTATTTTAATCCTATTTGCACCAGAACAATTAACTCCATAATAAAGTTTACCATTTTTTGAAGCGACATACATCTTTCTGCGAGAATTAGTATCTATTTTAAAATCACTACTTTCAACCGAGTTACTCTTCCCTATCTCCTCTTTGACAGGTATCACATTTGTGTTGTCTAATTTTATATTAGATTTTTGTATAAGTTCTCCCCTTTCCAGTCTCCCCAATCCAAAGGACCCAATGCCCACAAACACCAAAATAAGAAGTGTGAGCAGTGTGTTTCTATCAATTCCTATTTGACCCTTGATTTTATTCATAAAATCATTTATACTCATATGTGTTTAATTATAAATCATTTTCAGGTAGTTTCCTAGATTATATAGTTATTTTAGGCCATTTTCCTAAGAAACTGTGAATTTAAAACTATAAACTAAAACATATGGCACATCGAAAAGCCGGGGGTTCGGCTAAAAACTTAACAGATTCAAATCCAAAGTACTTAGGTACAAAACTTTACGCTGGAGAAACAGCAAAGGCAGGATCAATCATCATCCGTCAAAGAGGTACTAAAATACTTCCTGGAAATAATGTAGGAATGGGTAAAGATCACACTCTTTTTGCTTTAAAGCCTGGAACAATCAAATTTGGATC